>JBQCFO010000543.1:0-5972 GCA_051959055.1 Ginsengibacter sp.
TCGCCGCTTTTATCGCCTGGAAACTTATGGTTGCAAAAGCAATTAATAAAGCCAATGAGCCGGCTATTACAAAATATAATAACGAAATATTAATCCGGTATGGAAAGTCATTTAACCAACGTTTCATTAAAATCCAGGCCACCGGGGAAGCGATCAAAAAAGCGATTATTATTAAACTGAAAAATTCTTTTGTCAGTAATTGTACAATGCCGGCAGATGATGCTCCAAGCACTTTTCTGATGCCAATTTCTTTTGTGCGCAAAGTTGTATTGAAAGATGATAAACCGAATAAACCCAGGCACGAAATAAGAATTGCCAATAATGCAAAACAAATAAACAATTTGCCAAAACGCGCTTCGGCAATGTATTGGGCATTGAATGTTTCATCGGTAAAAGAATATATCAATGGCAAACCGGGCACTAATGCTGACCATTTCTTTTCAAGCGTATTTATAGTTTGCTGCAAATTATCAGAAGAAACACTTAGTGTAAGAAAAGTGAAAAAACCGGGAGTTACCTGCATTGTAAGCGGCTTGATTTCTTCATGAAGGGAATGGAAATGAAAATCTTTTACCACTCCAATTATTTGGCCCGTACCTCCGCGCTGCCAGAAGTGTTTTCCTATAGCTTCGCCGGCATTTGAAAAACCCAATTGTTTTACTGCCGATTCATTGATCACCATGCTTTCTTTAAAATCGGTTGCAAAGTTTTTTGAGAATGCCCTTCCTGCAATTATCTCAATTCCATATTGTTTTAAAAAATTATAATCCACAAAATAAGCATCCGATTGAAACTCATTTTTTTCATGATTCACTCCTTCAATAGTAGTTGGAAATTTTTTATTCGGGCGTCCGGGAATCGCTGAAGATACACTTGCATATTGAATTCCCGGTATCTTGGTTAATTCAGATTGCACCATGTCCATACGATCAATTATGCGGCGATCGTAATGAAAATCAATAACCAGGTTGTGTTCTTTTTTAAATCCTAAATTTTCATTCCTCATAAAATTCAACTGCCTGTAAACTACCACTGTTGCTACAATCAATACAATGGAAATGGTGAACTGCGTTACAACAAGCGCTCTGCGCAGAAATAAGCCTTTGGTACTATTTGCAAATTTCCCTTTCAGGCTGGTGATAGCCTGAAATCGCGAAAGAAAAAAAGCAGGATAACTTCCTGAGAGCAAACCGATAAAAACTGAGATTATAAAAAAGTAGCCAAGATATTTTATATGATCAAAAATTCCTGTGCTGATGGTTTTCCCTGCAAGCTCGTTAAATGGCGGAAGCAGTAAAGCGCTTAAAAAGATGGATAATAGAAATGCAGCCAAAGCAAGAACTACAGCATCTGTAAGAAATTGAACTGTCAGTTGTTTTTTTGATCCACCCATTACTTTCCGCACAGCGATTTCTTTTGCTCGTTTTAAAGAAAAAGCGGTCGTAAGATTGATAAAATTGAAAGCGGCGATAAACAATACAAATAAAGCCACCAGGGAAAAGATATAAATGTTTTTATAGTTTCCAACTGCAGTTCCCCCGGCTTTATTTCCACGCGGCTTACCGTGAAGATACAGGCTGGTCAAAGGTTCCAGCGACAAGGTATAATGAAGATTGTCTTTAAGCGGATGTGTGTTTACAAAAGCAGATAGCTTTTTTTCTAACTGCCCGGCATTCACATTTTCTTTTAATAAAACATAAGTGGAAAAACCAAAACGGCTCCAGTTCTCCATCCAGTTGGTTCCTGGTTGAATAAGTGATGACATGGAAAGAAAGATATCGGTTCTGAAATGAGAATTCTGCGGAATGTCTTTCATAACACCCGTTACAGTGGCGGTTATCTTTCCATCAAGCGTTAATGTTTTATTTAAGCAATCTGTAGTTCCAAAATATTTTTTAGCGGCTGTTTCCGAAAGAACCATTGTATAAGGCGCATCAAAAACCGTTGAAGGATTTCCCTTTATCAAAGGAAAAGAAAATACCGAAAAAACAGATGAGTCGGCATAAGCCAACGTTTCTTCCCCAAAGTTGTTCTCATCTTTTTGAACAATATAATAGTCCAGAAAAATTCTTGCAGCCGTTTTTATTTCAGGAAAAGATGATTGCAAAGCTTCGGCCATCGCTGCAGGTGATGTTTCATAATTCTTTCCGGTGGCAGTTTCCACATCGGCACTCATGCGAAAAATATTTTTTGCATTCACATTAAATTTATCATAACTCAATTCAAAACCTACATATTGCATCGCAAAATACACAACGCAGAATGCAGAAGCCAGGCCTATGAGGTTAATAGCGGAAAAGAGCTTATGCTGACTTAGGTATCGGAAAGTTGTTTTTAAATAATGTCTTATCATCAGGCTTTATGTTTTATGGTTTCTATATAATAATGGATTAAAATTCGTTGCTACAGGATATATCGTTTCTAATGAACTGGAAGTAGATTCCTTCAGTAAACCAACAATTATCCAGTATTTACGATTTCTGATTAGCATATTATCTAATCAGCACATTAGCACATTTTCAAATTATTCACTCACTTCTCAAACTCTTCACGGGATTCATCAGAGACGTTTTTACAGAATGAAAACTTACTGTACACAAGGCGATGAGCGCGGTTATCACTGCCACTACAATAAAAATATAAGCGTGAACAGGAATGCGGAATGCAAAATCCTGCAACCATTTATTTCCTGCCCACCATGCCAGCGGAATAGCAATGATAATGGCAATTCCTATTAATTCTAAAAAATTCTTTGCTATCAATAAGGTGATGCTGCTGATGTTCGCGCCGAGTACTCTTCTGATACCAATTTCTTTTGTCCGCTGAACAGTGGTGAATGCAGCAAGCCCAAACAAACCCAGACATGCAAGCACAATCGCTAATCCTGCAGCTACTCCAAACAACTCAGATATCTTCTGTTCTGCTAAATATAATTTGTTGTAATCATCATCTAAGAAATGATAAGTAAACGGGCGATCGGGAACGCGTTGTTTCCAAACTGATTCTATTCCGGAAAGAACTTGCTTCGTGTTATTTCCATGAAACCGAATCATGTAATCACGCGACAAATCACGGTTTAAAAAAATCAGCATCGGTCCGATAGGATTATGAAGACTGGTAAAATTAAAATCTTTTACAACTCCTACAACAGGCCCGGTTACACCCTTTTCAATCGTTTTGCCAATTGATTGCTCTGGAGTCCATCCAATATTTTTTGCTAAAGTTTCATTAATGATAAACGGTTGCTGATAGTTTTTATAATTGTTTGCAGTATCCATGTTTCCAAAATCTGATTGCTGAAAATCACGCCCTGCAATTATTTGCATCTTCATTGTTTTGGTAAAATCAAGATCAACCGGCATCGCATTTAATGAAATGTCATGTTTGCCTTTATCATCAATTGCTGTAATGCCATCTCCCCATTGTACATTTTCCGGAGTATCATAAGAAGCAGTAACTGACTCCACGCCAGGAACCAGTGAGAATGCGGTTTTCAGGCTTTCAAAGCTCTTCATCATTTCACCACCAATCGGTAAAACAGCCACATGATCTTTTTCATAACCAAGGTCTTTGGTTTGCATAAAATGCATCTGCTGCAGAATAATTACGGTATAAATAATCAGGAAAACAGAAATGCCAAACTGGACAACTATCAATGTTTTGCGAAGCAAATTATTTCCTCCCGTAAAAGAAAATCCCTTCTTTAATACGCCCATAATTTGAGTGCCTGATAAAACCAAAGCCGGATACATCCCTGCAAAAAAACTGACTGCAATGGTGAATATTATCAATGCAATGATCGGCACAGGTTGCATTAAAATGTCAGGAGTAAAATGTTTTCCTGTGATATTGTTGAAGTAAGGAATTAAAAATATACTTAGCAAAAATGCAAGAGCCGCAGCTAAAAAAGTAATTACAGATGATTCGCTGATAAACTGAAAAAATACCTGTCCTTTTGAAGCGCCCATTACTTTTCGCATTCCGATTTCTCCGCTTCTTCCTGCCGATTGGGCGGTAGCGAGATTGGTATAATTCGCACAAGCAATGATCAGAATTAATAAGGAAATTAACGCGAGCATATAAATATAAGTAATGCTGCTGTTCGGTTCAAAGCCGGGAAGCTTGGAGTATAAATGGACTTTCGTAAGCGGCTCTAAATGATAAGTCAAATAATCAGTTCCTTTCAAACCCGCTTCTGAACGCACTTCCGGCGTTTTCATATAACTGCTGATCTGTTGCTGAAGCAGCGGAATGTCTTTTTTACTTTTCACTAAAAAATAAGTGATCCAATTGGCTGTCCACCACGTTTCATCTTTTACATTATTCAAATTGGAGAATTGCGTTGCAAAATCAAATTTGATTTGTGAGTTTTGTGGTACGTCACACACCGCTGAAACTCTGAAATCTTTGTCTCCGATGCTTAATCTTTTATTGATTGGCTCATCATTGCCAAAATATTTTTTAGCCATCGATTTTGTCAAGACGATTTTATCGGGTGCATCAAGAGCGGTTGCTGGGTCTCCTTGGATAATTGGAAATGAAAATATTTCAAAGAAAGGCTGATCGGCATAAAGCACATCCGGTTCATCGAAAACTTTGTCGCCGTTTTTTATTACGCGATGCGTGATATAAGTTCGTGCATATTCTTCAATGGAAGGAAAAGTTCTTTTGAACTGCGGCCCTGGTTTTGTTCCTGTGGTTGCAGTTTTATTTACAGTTTCAGAGTTTTTATATTCCATTGTAGCCCGCACAATTCGATCGGCATTTACATTAAATTTATCATAGCTCAATTCATGATTGATATAAACACCAATTAAAAGACAAGCCGCCAAACCAACGGTTAATCCGAAAATATTAATAACAGAATACAACTTGTGTTTTTGCAAATTGCGAAAGGCGGTTTTGAAATAATTTTTGAACATAGTGATTAGTTATTGAATTATTGAATTATCAATTTATTGCTGACGATAATGGATTAAAATCGATTGCTGTAAAATAGATCTTTCCGGAACAACTGGCTGTATTTGCTCCTTTCAGTAAAGCAATAAATATTGATGATTTTCATTTTCTTTATTTAGCAAATTAGTTAAGCATTACATGCTTTCATTTTTACATTTTCACATTACATCACTCACTTCTCAAACTCTCAACCGGATTGGCTATCGCTGCTTTTATCGCCTGGAAACTTATCGTTACTAATGCAATAAAAATTGCAACAAGCGTAGTAATAACAAAAACCATCCAGCCGATGTTTATTTTGTATGCAAAACTTTGCAGCCATTTATTCATTGCCCACCACGCAACGGGTGATGCAATCAAAATGGCTATTGCAACAAGTTTTAAAAAATCTTTTGATAATAGAGTGACAATGCTTGTAACGCTTGCCCCAAGGACCTTTCGCACTCCTATTTCTTTTATACGTTGTTCTGCACTGAAGGTTGCAAGGCCGAATAAACCCAGGCAGGAAATTAAAATTGCAATCGCGGTAAAATATCCAACGATGGATGCAAGGCGATTTTCAGCATCATAATTTTTTTGAAAATCCTGGTCTAAAAAACTATATTCAAAAGGTTCAGTTGGATTTAAATTGTGCCATATATTTTGAATGGATTGTAAAATAGAATTTATATTTCCCTGCTTTGCATGAACAATCATGTAATTATATTGTGGTGGATTGTTGAGCTGAAATCCATAAGGGGCAATAGGAACATGAAGATCCTCAAAATGAAAATCTTTTACCACACCTACAATCTCGAAATTGTAGGTGTGATCGCGAAAATCGAAATGTAATTTTTTTCCGATAGCATCTTGTGCTGATGTAAAACCCAATTGTTTTACTGCAGTTTCATTTAAAATAGTACTGCCACTTGTATCTGAAGTATAAAAATCATCTGAAAATAATCGGCCGGCAATTGGTTTTATATTAAGCGTCTGGAGGTACCGCGTATCCACATAATCCATTTTTACATCCT
>JBQCFO010000544.1:0-7829 GCA_051959055.1 Ginsengibacter sp.
ATCATCTAAAAAGCAAGCGGAAAAAAAATAAAAACATACAGTGGACATTTTATGCAGCGCCCACGATTGGATCCGTATCTTTTAACAAACGAAGAAATGAGCCTGATGCCTCTTCCAATGTTTCTTCTGTAATTATTTTGCCAAATGATCCTTCTTTTGGATTGAAGCGTACAGCTAAATTGGGATTTGAAACCGGAGCGGAAATCAGCTTTAAAATTTCTAAAAAGTTCAAATTTATTACCGGCGCTAATATTAGTTACTCAGGTTACAACAATATGTCTAATTTGATCCATCCGACTTTTGCATCTTTAACATTTGTAGATAAAAATTCGGGAACTTATACAAGAAGCTATGTAACAAATTATGGAAACGGCCAAAGCCCAAACCGTATTCCTCTTACCAATTATAGTTTTGAAACCTCCGTTCCTGTTGGATTGCAATACAATATCTGGGGTAATGGAAAGACACAGGTGGATGTAGTTTCTACCATTGATCCATCTATAGTGCTTAAGAAAAATGCCTTTATTATTTCATCTGCCGGAAGGAATTATATTAATGATGCATCTTTGGTCCGTAATGTAAATCTTGCTAGTCATTTAGGAACTTATATTACATTTTCTGCTGAAAAAATTAAATGGCATATCGGACCGGACATCCGCTATCAGTTGTTATCAACTTACAAAAGTTATTATCCTGCCAAAGAGCATTTTATAGATTATGGCATAAGAATTGGAATATCGAGGTAAATGACAAAATAAAAACGATCTTTTGTCGTTTTATTTTTTTAACTCATTTTTTCTAAAGCCGTTGCTTCGTACCCTGCAACGGTTTTTTTTATTCGTAATTTTGCGCAATGCAAAAATTATTCAGGTTTATTGTACCCGTTTTTGTTATTTTTTTTACTGCTTGTTCCGGGAAAAAAAGCAATGTGCTTTCTACAAATAATTCCGCTCAAACCGAAAATATTTTTCCGGTTACTAATTTTTTGAAAGGGCAGTTGAGGATGATTGATTCGATGGGAGTAACTCCTTTAAAAATTATTACTATAAATGGGAAAACCGATTCTGTATGGCTGAAAAGAGAAGACATCCGGAAGAATGCCACATCATTTCTTACACCTTTGATCGATTCTGTTAGCATGTATTCTTTGTTCTCAGAAAAATCTTTTCTTGATCAAACGATTAATGCATATACATTTTCTTATGACCCGAAAAACAAGCTGCCGGATTCTGTAAACCTCACTCATTGGGATGTGTATATGAATCCACAAACGAATACAATACAGCGTATTTATTTGGTAAAAGAAAATGCAGATACTACTACCCAATTAACGTGGCTGGTAAATAAATGGTACAGCATCCGGACCATCGTTCAAATTTCAAATCAGCAACCAGAGATTAAAGAAGAAAAAATGATTTGGGATTTTGATGAATGATCATCATTAAAATAAAATGCTGATAAATTAATGACCGCTGAAACTTTCCATACAATTATAAAAACCCTTCCTGCTCATCCGGGGATTTATAAATATTTTGATGATCAGAACCAACTGATTTACGTTGGAAAAGCAAAAAACATTCGTAAACGGGTTAGCTCATATTTTACCAAAACATTTAATGGTTACAAAACACAGGAACTGGTAAAAAGAATCGTTCGTATTGAATTTACGATTGTGGATAGTGAACAGGATGCCTTTCTTCTGGAAAATTCTTTAATTAAACAATTTCAGCCAAAGTTTAATATCAATTTAAAGGATGATAAAACCTATCCTTATATTGTAATCAAAAATGAACCATTTCCAAGGATTTTTTTGACCCGCAACCGCATAAACGATGGTTCTGAATATTTAGGCCCTTTTACTTCAGTTGGCAGAGTGCGGGAATTATTAAATTTTATAAAAGAGTTTATTCCTCTAAGAACTTGTAAACTGAATCTTACTGAACAAAACATTTTAAAAAATAAATTTAAAGTTTGCCTGGAATATCATTTGGGAAATTGCAAAGGTCCTTGCGAAGGTTTGCAAAGCAAAGAAGATTACGAAGAAGGATTGCAACAAATAAAACAAATGATCAAGGGCAATTTAACCCCCGTAATACAGCGGTACAAAGAAGAAATGAATTATTATGCTACTCAATTGCAATTTGAAAAAGCCGCGATTATTAAACGCAAATTGGATGGCCTTGAAAATTACCAGGCAAGATCTGTAGTAGTTACCCAGTCATTTGCAAATCTTGATGTATTCTCAATTTTAAGGGAAAAAGATACGGCATACGTAAATTATTTAATGGTTCAAAACGGAATCATAATACAAACACACACGTTGGTTTTAGATCCAAAGCTCGATGAAACAGATGCTGAAATTTTAAGTCTTGCCATTACAGACATACGGAAAAAATTTAACAGCGAAGCCACAGAGATTGTTATCCCCTTTAAAGTGGAGCGGGAAAATGAAACACTCATTTATACCATTCCAAAAGCAGGTGACAAAAAAAAGCTTCTCGATCTCTCAGTGAAAAATGTAAATTATTTTATTGAAGAAATGAAACGCAAAAAAATCTTACGGCTGGAAGGAAAATCGGATAAAGAAAAGACTCAAGTGCTGGTTCAATTGCAAAACGATTTGCATCTTCCGGCTTTGCCAACGCATATTGAATGTTTTGACAACTCTAATTTCCAGGGAAGTTTTCCTGTTGCGGCTATGGTATATTTTAAGGACGGATTGCCGGACAAAAATGAATACCGAAGATTTAATATTAAAACGGTGAGCGGCATTAACGATTTTGCCAGCATGAAAGAAGTAGTTTCAAGGAGATACAAAAGATTGTTGAAGGAGGAAACGTCCTTGCCTCAATTAATCATTATTGACGGTGGCAAAGGTCAGCTAAATGCTGCTGTAGAAGGATTAGAAGAAATAGGAATGATGGGAAAAACAACGGTTGTTGGTCTGGCTAAAAATGAAGAAGAAATCTTTTTCCCGGGCGATCAGGAATCTATCAAGCTTCCGTGGAATAGCGAAAGCCTTAAACTCATCAGACGTGTGAGAGATGAGGTGCACCGGTTTGGAATTACTTTTCACCGCAACCAGAGAAGCCGTGGCACTTTTGTAAATGAACTGGAAATGATAAGAGGAATCGGAAAAAATACTGCCGACATTTTATTAAAAAAATTCAAATCGGTTAAAAAGATAAAAGAACTTTCAAAAGAGACAATAGAAGAAACGATCGGGAAATCAAGGGCAAATATTGTGTATGAATATTTTCACCAGGAGGAAAAAAAGGAAAATCAATTTTAAGAAGTAATAGGTACTTTGTGAAAAATAACAATCCGGTTTATTTGTTTGTTTACTGATAACTTTTTCAACCATTTTTAGAATTCATGGGTTTAATCTTCTCAGTAAAATATTATCAACCTGGTTAAAAAGAACATCCGGTTTCATCGTTCGCCACGATGGAAGGTCAAGATTTTCGATATAATTTCCGAGCCGAGCTTTTATAAAATCATATTGTGTCTGACTGGGCATATTTAATGAAACTATCCATCCGCCTTTTTCCACAACATCTTCATACCATTCTTCATAATAACAATCATCGCTGCTGTGGAAATTCAACACATTTTCGGTTATCAAAATAAATTTGTTGATTCCCTGCAGAATAAATTCATCAATTACATCGCGCTTTAATCGCATGATATCATTCTCAATTGCATCATTCCATTCTCCGATCATTTCGATAATAGCATATTGCTCATCATAATCTGCCATCAAGACTTTCAGGTATAAAGTGCGGCTGCCAAATTCATCCCATAATGGATGAATGTAATAATTATATACCGTATTTGTGAATTCAAACTGGCTATATTCCCGCCCGTAAAAAGGGGAGCGTGCATCTGTTTCTGATGTATATAAATATTGCCAGTTATCGTATGGTTCAATGTCCTGCATGTACTCTCAAAATTATCCTTTTAATATGAAAATAAATGTCAAAAAATCAGCCAAAAAGAAAGGAAAAAAGCGGTTGTGAAAAACTAATTTTGGAGAAGAGGAATTCAGATTATTTCTTCGTTTGCTGAAAATTTTGGTTCTTAATCATTTTGAGCAGAAAATAAGATAAATTACAGATTTTGCGGTTCTGTTACTAAGGTAATAATGTTAACTGCGGGCTATTTCTAAAACTTTATAATTAAAACCTTGTCGGCTGACTGGCAGGTTTATTAACCTTAGTAATAATCCTGATAATAACTCAATCAACCTTATCACCTTATGTTATTTCGTTGCCGCTAATTTTTTAACTAAGCACCCAAATTTTTGAATACGAAAGTTATATAAAATCATTAAATAAAAAGCCCTGAGCCCAGGACCCAGAGCTTTTGAAAAAAATAAAACAAGATTTAAAAGGAATACCGCGCATCTTCAATCAGCTTTGCAGCGATCAATCTCCTTGCATCTTTTGCATTAAAAGGCGCTGTTTTTGTGAAGCGTTTTAATCCAAGCAACATCATTCTTTGGTCATCGCCTGTGGCAAAAGAATTGATTGCTTCTTTTCCATTTTTTGCCAAAATATCCACTGCATCATTTAGGTAAACATGCAGCATCGCCAACTGCACTTTATTCGCTTCTTCACCGGTTCTTTCTACAGATTTCATTACGCGCAGCAACATGCTTTCTGCAACGAATGTTTCTATCATCATATTGGCAATGTTCATGATAATTTCCTGTTCTTTTGATAAAGTCGTCATTAGTTTTTGAACTGCTGCTCCTGCTACCATCAGGATGCTTTTTTTCAGGTTGGCAATCGCTTTTAATTCGGTGGAAAAAGCACCTTCTTTGCCATCAACAAATTCAGGAATGCTCATTAATTCTTTTTGGACATTCATTGCCGGTCCCATCAAATCCAATTGACCCTTCATGGCCCGTTTCAATATCATATCAACAGAAAGTAAACGGTTGATTTTATTCGTTCCTTCGAAAATCCGGTTTATGCGGCTGTCGCGATAAGCGCGGCTGATCGGATATTCATCACTAAAGCCATTTCCACCGTGAATTTGTACGCCCTCATCCACGACATAATCCAATACTTCACTTCCATGAACTTTTAATATCGCGCATTCGATCGCAAATTCTTCGGCTGCTCCCAAAAGCGCTTCATTAAACGGTTTGCCTTCGGCTAATAATTCCTGCTCTTTTTCATCAATCCATTTTGCAGTGCGATATAAAGCACTTTCATCCGCATAAATTCTGATGGCCATTTCAGCAAGCTTATATTTTATGGCGCCAAATTTTGCGATCGGTAATTTAAACTGTTCGCGTGTTTTCGCATATTCAATAGATTCTGCCAAAGCCATTTTGGAGCCGCCAACTGCTGCTGCGTCTAATTTCAACCGGCCGATGTTCAAAATATTAAACGCAATGATGTGCCCGCGGCCAACTTCACCCAATACATTTTCTACAGGTACTTTGCAATCCTGGAAATACAATTGCACCGTCGATGAGCCTTTGATTCCCATTTTATGTTCTTCATGTCCTTGTGTAAAACCAGGCATGTCTTTTTCCACAATAAACGCGGTAAATTTATCACCGTCAATTTTTGCAAAAACAGTAAAAATATCTGCAAAGCCCCCGTTGGTAATCCAGCATTTTTGTCCGTTTAATAAGTAGTATTTCCCGTCTTCAGAAAGAGTGGCTGTTGTTTTTGCGCCCAGTGCATCACTTCCGCTCCCGGGTTCTGTAAGTCCGTAAGAGCCTTTCCACTCGCCGGTTGCCAGTTTTGGAATGTACTTTTGTTTCTGTTCTTTTGTGCCAAAATATAAAATAGGAAGTGTACCGATTCCTGCATGTGCGCTCATCGCCACACTGAATGAGTATCCACCACCGAGCGCTTCGCTTACTAAAGTAGAAGTAACAAAATCTTTGCCCATGCCGCCATATTCTTCGGGTACAGACGCACTTAGCAATCCCTGCGCACCCGCTTTTTCCATCAGCACAGGCATCAATCCCGGCTCTGCTTTATCTATTCTATCCATCACCGGCAGTACTTCTGTTTGCAGAAACTGGATGCACATGTCACCTATCATCAGTTGCTCTTCGCTAAAATCTTCCGGCGTAAAAATGTCTTTTGCATTTCCTGGTTTTATCAGCCATTCCCCACCTTTTAATGTAGAAGCTGTTGCTGTAGTTTGCATAATTATTGGTTTAATATTTTAAATATTTTTTTTAATTGGATAAATTATCATACACCATTTGTAAAACTTCTTTTGCAATTTCAATCTGGCCGTTGGTAACTCCCCGGAGGGCTTCATTCAATGTTCTGTTTGCCACTCCCATTGTCTTCTCCTGCAGCAATTTTGCTTCTTTGGTGAGAAAAACCAGGTTGCTGCGACGGTCATTTTTTGAAGCCACTCTTTTTACCAGTTTGGCTTTTTCAAGATTATCTACCAGGCGCGTCATACTGGGCTTGTCGCGGAAAGTAGCCTCACACAACTGTTGCTGGCTAATGCCATCCTCCCTCCATAAATGATATAGGACACTCCATTGCTCAATGGTAACATCTATGCCCGATTCCTTAAAGTTTTTTTGCAATCTTCTGGCAATTGCGGTAGAAGCCTTGCCGGTAATAAAGCTATAAAGTTCTCCTTTTTTAAATTGGTTGTTTAGCATATAGTTGTTTATGCAACTATACAAATCTAATAATTCATTTTCAGAATAAAAAATATTTTTTGCTTTCTTTTTTCATGAAAAACCCAGCAGAAATAAAAAACCCGGAGGTATTTACCATCCGGATTTTTTCGATTCAACAATTCTATATCAATAAACCTATTTTGCCTGCGGTACACTAGCGCGAAGCATCCACGCCATCTTTTCATGTTCTTTCATAATTGCTGTGATAAAATCAGAGCTTCCCGCATCATCATATTTCTGGTCAAATTCATCAATCAGCTTTCGTGTAGTTCGGATAATAGCATCATGGTCAGCCGCTAGCTCTGCAAGCATTTGTTCTGATACAGAAGCATTGCCGGAATGTTCTTTCAGTGAAGCAGCATCTAAAAATTCCTGCATACTTCCTGTCGCAAAATGTCCGACTTTTCTAATCCGTTCGGCCACTGAATCTATGATTGTTTGAAGCTGGTGATACTGATCATCGAGGAATAAATGCAATGCATGAAAATCCCGGCCTTCTATATTCCAATGAAAATTTAGTGTTTTTGTATAAAGCACAAATTCATCTGCCAAAACCTGGTTTAAGGCTTCCGCAACACCGGCAGTGTCCGAAGCAGAAATCCCGGTGTTTAAATTATCAGAATTTCCATTTGCCTGTTTTTCATTTTCTTTCTTTGTAATCACTTTTTGATTTACCTGTTTTGCGTCTTTAGAAGCAGGCTTCTGGCTTGCTGATTTTACATTTTTTGCCATTTCTTTTTATTTTGGTTTAAATATGAATTTTTCTGAACACAATATGAATGCCAACTTTCAGACGAAGTGAAAAGAGGTTGAAGGGCGTGTACATCTGATTTTTTTTTTGAAATAATTTGGATTGTACCAACATAACTGTTATGTGTTGCATACAAGAGAATACCAAAATATTTTTTATCCAACCCCTGTGCACGCACCAATGATAGGCGGTGGAATTATTAAAAAAATCGTGATTAAAGTGAGAATTTAATTTTGACAAATATTGGAGATAGCACAGGGAAGCAGACTTTTTCAGGACAAGTCCTTAACTTCGACAAATGACCGGTACTAACGGGATGTTGAAAACCAAGGCAGAGTAAGCATAAATTTCAAAAACATTAAAAGTTACTCCACATATTAACTTCAACGGAAATGCTGAAGAAGC
>JBQCFO010000545.1:0-9246 GCA_051959055.1 Ginsengibacter sp.
CCCTGAATTTTCTGAAGAAAAGCACCGCATCATTCATAATGAAATTAAAAACGGTGGCTATTATCCGTGGTTAAAATTCTTTTTTGAAACCGGCACTTTGGATGAAACTGCTGATAGAAACAACAATGGAATTATTGATTCGATTGATGATACACTGGCTTTGATTAATGAATTGAAGAAAAAAGGATATAATCCTGAAACTGATATTTTTTATTTGGAATTAAAAAATGGCAGACATGATATAACCACCTGGGCACGGGCGTTTCCTGAATTTTTAAAATGGGGTTGGGGAAAGAATGACGATTGATTGTTGAAGGTTCAGGGTTGAACGTTGGGTATTGATGGGTTCATCAAATTTTCAAATTTGGCATTTTCAAATTTTCGTATTCGCACCGTATTGATGTTGCTCTAAAAGTTGTTTCAAAAGATTGTCTGATGTTTTTTCATTTCCAATCAAATCACTCAATTGGATTTTATCCAGTAATTGATCAATACTGAACTGGATCATTTGCCACAGTGAACGAACTGAGCAATCAACAGAATTGGTACAAAGCCTGCTTGCTCCTGTAAAATCGCTGCAAAAATCTTTCGAATACAAAGAACCACCCAGGGTTTTGAGAACATCGTTAATATTAATTTCTGTTGATGGTTTTGCTAAAATATAACCACCAATATTTCCGGGTGTACTATTGATAAATCCTGCTTGCCGTAATATCCGCGTCAGTTTTGCAACATAAGCTGGTGATAAGCCTTCTGCAACACTTAAAACCTGGATGCTCATACTATCTTCGTCATGGCATCGGGCAATGCGCAGCAATATCCGCAAACCGTATTCTTCCTGTGATGTGATTTTCATGATGAATATTTTTTATGCTAAAGGCTGAAAGCTGAAAGCACGACGCAATTTCTTAGACTTTCAACCTTGAACCTTCAACCTTGAACTTTCAACTCCGAACTACATAAACCCCAATTCCAACATTGCCACTTCGCTCATCATACTTCTGTCCCAGGGTGGATCCCATACTACAGAAACATGCACGTCGTTTACTCCTTCAATCGCTCTTACCTTATCTTCTACTTCAACCGGCAATTCCTGGGCTGACGGACAACTCGGAGCAGTGAGGGTCATTACGATCTGAACATTATTGATTGGCAAAATTTCCACTTCATAAATCAATCCCAATTCATAAATATCAACAGGAATTTCAGGATCATAAACTTCATGCAAGGCCGCAATCACTTTTTCTTTTAATTCTTCTGTTTCCATAATTTTTTTTATTTATACCGCCTCAGCTGATTTATACGCCAACGCGTAGTTTTTAATTTGCTTCACCATTGAAAGCAAGCCATTGGACCGGGTTTGTGCCAAATGCGTCATCATGCCAATGTCTTTTATAAATTCGAGTTTTGCGTCTAAAATTTCGTCCGGCTTATGCCCTGATAAAACTTTTATCAACATGCTGATTAATCCTTTTACGATGATCGCATCGCTGTCTGCTTTATAAAAAACTTTTCCATCTTTAAAGTAAGAAGTCAGCCAAACAGTTGACTGGCATCCTTTGATAATATTTTCTTCCACCTTAAATTTTTCATCCAAAGGCTCTAACCTTTTGCCGAGGTCAATGATGTATTCGTATTTTTCTTCCCAGCTATCAAACAACGAAAACTCATCCGTTATCTCTTCTTCTCTTTCTTTTATCGTATTATTTTCATCCATGATTACGAAAGCATTTTTACCGATTTTTGAATCCCTGAAACTAGCCTGTCTACTTCTGCCTTTGTGTTGTACATACCAAACGATGCCCGAACGGTTCCGGGAATCTGAAAACGATCCATCAATGGCTGCGTGCAGTGATGGCCGGTTCTTACAGCAATTCCCTGGTTGTCTAACAACACACCAATATCCTGTGGATGAAGATTTTTTATGACAAAAGAAATGACGCTTACTTTATTTTTCGCATTGCCGATAATGCGCAAACCGGGGATAGCCTTCATTTGCTCTGTAGCATATTTCAACAGGTTATTTTCATGATTTCTGACCAGCTGTTTTCCCGTTTCTGTAATAAAATCCAAAGCCACTTTTAAGGCAATTGTATCCGCGATATTGGGCGTACCAGCCTCATATTTGTAGGGCAATTTTGCATAAGTGGTTTTTGCAAATGTTACTTCTTTTATCATTTCTCCACCTCCCATAAACACCGGCATTTCTTCCAGGATTTTTTTCTTTCCATAAAGGACGCCGGCTCCTGTGGGCCCATAAACTTTATGCCCGGAAAAAGCAAAAAAATCACAATCCATATCCTGCACATCAATATCAAGATGAACAGTAGATTGAGCACCATCTACCAAAACACGGGCACCGTTTTCATGTGCCAAATCAATAATTTCTTTCACCGGGTTTATTGTTCCCAAGGCATTGGAAACGTGTACAATAGAGACCAGTTTTGTTTTTGGAGAAAGCAATTTTTTATATTCATCAAGCAACAGTTCTCCATCATCATTTATAGGAATTACCTTCAGAACCGCGTTTTTCTCTTCACACAAAATCTGCCAGGGAACAATGTTGGAATGATGTTCCATGGTAGAAATAATAATTTCATCACCGGCATTTACATTTTTTCTTCCCCACGTGTAAGCGACTAAATTGATCCCTTCTGTAGTACCTCTTGTAAAAATTATTTCTTCGGAAACGGCAGCATTGATAAAATCTCTTACTGTATTCCTGGTGGCTTCATAAGCTGCTGTTGCTTCTTCGGCAAGCGTATGAATCCCGCGATGAATATTTGCATTGTAATTCGAGTAATAATAATTGAGTGCATCTATAACCACCTGTGGCTTTTGAGAAGTAGCCGCATTATCCAAATAAACCAGCAATTGATTATTTACCTCTCGTTCCAGGACCGGAAAAGATTTCCTGATGACGTTTACATCAAATGTGGGTGCTATGGTAGTGGTTGTTTCCATTTATTCTTATGTAAATAATTCCTTGTGATCTTTAATTTTTCAAAGCCCTTTTTAGCGCCATACAATAACCGATATGCAATCCATCGTGAAAAGTGACGAATTTAGCAGCATCTTTAATGTTCTCAAGTTTCAACCCCGGGTACGATTTGAATTCGTGTGGTTCATAATGTTTAAACATTTTCGTTTCCGAATCTTTTTCGAACTGATCAATAGTGGAAAGCAAATATTGAAGAAAAAGTTTAAACTTTTCTTCATCGATATAATTGTCAGGCCGGGTTCCTGTTTTATATTTATCAATAAATTCTTCTTCAATAACCGGCTGTGCGCCTGCATTCCGGTAACATAAAATTTGTTGGTTGGCAATCATGTGTGCAACATTCCATGCCAGGTTGTTATGGAATCCTTCCGGAATTTTATTTAATTTTTCGATTGATATTCCGCCTAATAAATTAATGAGAAACACTCTGCCACCGCGGATGATATCAATTGATTCTTTCATTTTTTTTTAATTTAAAACTCTTCTGTTTAGTCAGCCAGGCGCTATACGATCATTTCTTCTGCATAATCCATAAGCGGCTCTATTTTTATTTGTTGGATAACATTTTCTGCAAATGCTTTTAGCAACATCGCCTGCGCATGTTCTTTTGAAATACCACGCGCTCTTAAATAAAACAATGCCTCTTCATCCAAACTTCCAACAGTACATCCGTGAGAACATTTTACATCGTCTGCAAAAATTTCCAACTGCGGTTTTGTATTCACGCTTGCATTATCGCTCAACAGAATATTATTGTTTGTTTGATAAGCATTGGTTTTCTGGGCATCAGGCCTTACAAAAATCTTTCCGCTGAAAACACCGGTTGCTCTTCCATCAATGATGCCTTTATATAATTCGTTGCTGAAACAATTCGGCTTCCTGTTATCAACGAGTGTGTGATTATCTACATGGCTGTTGCCTTTTAATAAATACAAACCATACATATGCGCTTCGTTGCCCGCATCTTCCATAATGATGTTTGTATTGTTGCGAATCATGCCACCATCAAGGGTTACAACAACCGTATGTGCATAACTCTTCCCTATTTGGCGGATGTGTGTCGTGCCCACATGGCTACCGTTTGCACCATCATTTTGAAATTTATAGTATTCAAAAATGGCATTTGTATTTACAACAACTTCCAAAACTTCATTGGTAAAACTGTCCATCGAACCAATCGTTTTGTAAGTTTCTACCAATTGTAATTTTGAACTCTTATCGGCAAAAACAAGGCTTCGCGGCTGCGATAAAATATGATTTTCTGTAGCATCAGAAATGTGATAGAGGTAAACAGGATTTTCAATTATTTGTCCTTTTACTGCATAAATAAATACGCCTCCGTAAATAAAAGATGTGTTCAGCGCATGAATCGCATCATTGATAAAAAGCGCGCTTTTTCCAAGATGTTCATTTACCAAATCTTTATAAATCCCATTCGAGGCTTCATCCAAAGGCAAAATAACCAGTTGCTCTTTTGACGAACGAATGGTGGAAAGTTCGGGTATGTATTTCCCATTTGCAAAAACCAGCTCATTAGCATTTTGATGGCCTGGCAAACGCATTTCATCTACCTGCGATTTTGAAATTCCTGTTTTTAATTCATCTTCTGTTAAATGATATTCTTTCTTAAATAAATCGCTGACATTGGTGTATTTCCACTCTTCATTTTTAAAAGTAGGAAGGCCCTTTTTATTAAAAATATTAAAACCTTCTTTCCTTACAGCACTCAAATAATTATCAGGATCAGTGCTTTGAAGCTGATTGAATTTTTCACCTAAATATTCTAAATTTATTTTTTCCATCTAATAATTAATTGTGTTTGTAAACCTTCATTATTTTCATTAAACCCTTAACAAAAAATCTTCTTACTTTTTCTGGCCTAATCTTATTCGCTTATTTTTTTACTTTGAATAGATAAATGAGATAAGGTAATAAGGCGTACATTTTGTTAACAATTGTGTTACTAAGGTTTGATTTTTCTAACCTACCAAAAACCTCTAAACCATTCTAAACTTCTAAACCAATTTAAACTTCCAAACTCTTCTAAACGCTTCTTCATTAAACTGCTTCCTGTACACTAAACTCGTCTTTAATAAAATCATATCCTTTTTCTTCCAGTTCCAATGCAAGATCTTTTGTTCCGGATTTTACAATTTTTCCATTCAGCAGTACATGAACAAAATCGGGTTGCAAATAATCAAGCAATCTTTGATAATGCGTAATCACAATAATTGCGCGGTTTTCATCTCGTAATTTATTTACACCATTTGCAACAATTCGAAGTGCATCGATATCCAAACCTGAATCTGTTTCATCCAAAATAGTGAGCTTAGGTTCCAGCATCGCCATTTGAAAAATTTCATTTTTCTTTTTTTCTCCGCCCGAAAAACCTTCATTGATCGAACGCGTTAACAATGATTTATCAATCTCTACAAGGTTCATTTTTTCTTTCATCAATTTCATAAAAGAAACAGCATCCAAAGGCGGCTGTCCATGATATTTTCTCTTTTCATTTACAGCAGTTTTAATAAAATTGGTCGTGCTGACTCCCGGAATTTCTACCGGGTATTGAAATGCTAAAAACAGTCCTTCACGTGCCCGGTCTTCCGGAGATAATTCCAAAATATCTTTCCCCAAGAAATCGATAGAACCTTCTGTTACTTCATATTCTTCTCTTCCTGCCAGCACCGAAGCAAGTGTACTTTTACCTGAACCATTCGGTCCCATAATCGCATGTACTTCACCTGCATTTACATCCAGGTTTATTCCCTTTAAAATTTCTTTTCCTTCTACTGATGCGCGTATGTTTTTGATTGATAACATTTTCGTTTTTAATATATGATTTAATAATTGTTTTTTTACCTCGTCCCCACCCTTCTCCTTCAGAGAAGGACACGCTTTAAAAACTGCGTTAAGCCGGCTGGTTTCAACCTGAACTCTGAACCTTGGACATTTCTTTCTTAATTCTGAATTCTCATTATCCCACACTCCCTTCCAAACTCACCGCAAGTAATTTCTGCGCTTCTACAGCAAATTCCATGGGCAACTGATTCATTACTTCTTTAGCAAAACCGGTGACAATCAATGCGACCGCAGCTTCGGTATCAATTCCACGCTGACGGCAATAAAAAAGCTGATCTTCACCAATTTTGGAAGTCGTTGCTTCATGTTCAATGACTGCTGTTTTATTTTTTGATTCTATATATGGAAATGTATGAGCGCCACATTTATCGCCCAGCAATAATGAATCGCATTGCGAATAATTTCTGGCATTGAGGGCATTTTTTCCAGCTCTTACCAAACCCCGGTAACTGTTCTGACTCTGGCCAGCAGAAATACCTTTTGAAACAATCCTGCTCCGGGTATTTTTTCCCAAATGAAGCATCTTCGTTCCGGTATCAGCCTGCTGATGATGATTGGTTAATGCAACAGAATAAAATTCACCAATGGAATTATCGCCTTTCAATATAACACTTGGATATTTCCAGGTAATTGCAGAACCGGTTTCTACCTGCGACCAGGAAATTTTAGAATAATCGCCCATGCATATTCCACGCTTCGTTACAAAATTATAAATACCGCCCTGGCCATTTTCATCACCCGGAAACCAGTTTTGTACGGTTGAATATTTTATCTCCGCCTTGCGATGAGCAAACAATTCTACCACCGCAGCATGTAACTGATTTTCATCACGCTTAGGAGCAGTGCAACCTTCGAGATAACTTACATAAGATTCATCTTCAGCAATAATTAAGGTACGCTCAAACTGTCCGGAGCCTTCTGTATTTATCCTGAAATAAGTAGATAATTCCATCGGGCAGCGAACACCTTTTGGTATATAACAAAATGAGCCATCAGTAAAAACTGCTGAATTTAAAGCCGCAAAATAATTATCTGTCATTGGCACCACAGAACCAATGTATTTTTTTACCAACTCAGGATGGTTTTGAATCGCTTCGCTAATGGAGCAAAAGATGATTCCAACTTCTGAAAGTTGTTTTTTAAATGAGGTTGCCACTGAAACACTATCCATTACCACATCTACAGCTACACCGGTTAAACGTTTTTGCTCATTCAGGGAAATTCCCAGCTTATCAAAAGTTTTCAGCAATTCAGGATCTACTTCGTCAAGGCCGTTTATTTTCGCCTTTTTCTTTGGGGCAGCATAATAAATAATATCCTGGAAGTCAATGGGTGGATATTTTACATTTGCCCATTCCGGCTCTTCCATTTTCAACCAATGAGTATAAGCTTTTAATCGCCAGTTTAACATCCAATCCGGTTCATTTTTCTTCCTGGAAATGAGGCGAATGACATCTTCGTTAAGGCCTTTGGGAACTACATCGGTTTCAATATCGGTAACAAAGCCATATTTATAATCCCTCGACACGGTTTCTTCCAAAACATCGATTTCTTCTTTCATTATTCCCTTTTTAACTTGAAATTGTAATAATTTTTTAGATAAGCAAAGATAGTGTGTTTGGCTGTTTATACAAAATAGTATAAATAGATTTGGCGATTGCTTAATGAAATATTTTCCGATAAAAATCAAACACAGAAAGAGTTTCAAGGCTTTTTATGAAAAGCGGAAATTTTTAGCATCAGTAAATGAACTAAAATATAATTTTACTTGCCTTCCTTTATAATACCAATATCTTCTTTCCTGATTTTGAAAAAAATCGCCGTTCGCAGGTATATATAAAAAATCCTTGTTTGCAGGAGTGCGGCGCTTATTGCTTCTTGATAAAATAGGAATGGGAATTATTTGTTGTTTTACTGTAAAAAAAGTTAATAATTCGGAATAAAAAATTATACCCATTTTGAAAAAAATTTGGTTCAAATTCGTTTAAAAAAAATTATTGAATTTTTTTTGTTATGTAATTTATAAATTCTATTTTTAACTTTGCTTTAATTTAGATAGAAAACTATTTAATTTAGATAGAAAACTAAATATCGGCTGAATTTTTTTTCAATACCCGGTAAAACCTGCTCTCCTAAGAATACATCTATTACGTTGTCATTAATTTTTATAAATATTTTCTATTATGAAAAAGATTCTATGGACTGTTTTAATTGTAGTGGTATTGGTAATTGTTGTAGCCGCTTCTTATGTAAAATTTGGACTACCGAGTGTAGGAAATCCTCCGGATTTGCATGTGGCTCTTACACCCGAACGTGTACAACATGGTGAATATCTTGCCAATCACGTGTCTTTATGCATGGATTGCCATTCTACCCGCGACCGGAAAAAATTCTCGGGCCCAATGACGCCGGGAACGAACGGAAAAGGCGGTGAATTGTTTGATGAAAAAGTAGGATTTCCGGGTACGTTTTATTCAAAAAATATTACGCCTGCAAACATTAAAGACTGGACTGATGGCGAAATTTTTCGGGCAATCACAACTGGTGTTGACAAAGACGGAAATGCGCTTTTCCCCGTGATGCCTTATCATTATTATGGCCACATGGATAAAGAAGATATTTATGATATCATTGCTTATATCAGAACCCTCCCTCCGATTGAAAATAAAACACCGGATCACAGCATTAATTTCCCTATGAATTTTATTTTAAACACCATTCCTGTAAAAGCTTCTTTTGTAGAAAAACCTGCAAAATCGGATACGCTAAAATATGGCGCATATCTGACCAATGCTGCTGCCTGTATCGAATGCCACACGCAGGTAAATAAAGGACAAATAATTCCGGAACTTGCGTACAGTGGTGGCCGCGTATTTAAAATGCCTTTTGGAGAGGTACGTTCTGCAAATATTACTCCTGACAAAGAAACAGGAATCGGTAATTGGACTGCCGAACAGTTTGTAACCAGGTTCAAAACCTATTCAAATCCGGCAAATATTACCGAATTAGGCCCCAATGATATCAATACAATCATGCCTTGGTCCATGTTTGCAGGAATGGACACTTCAGACCTGCGTTCTATTTATGCTTATTTGCAAACATTGAAACCCATTAAAAATCATGTAGATCATTTTGTAGCTGTTGCAGAAGAAAAGAAATAATCTATTTATTTAATGAAAATAAATAAAGGTGAGAAAATTTCTCACCTTTATTTTTGTGTACTATACAAAGAGTCGGGATGACTGGATTCGAACCAGCGGCCTCTTCGTCCCGAACGAAGCGCGCTACCGGGCTGCGCTACATCCCGAACTCGATTTTTGGGAGAACAAATATACAGGGCCTTCGGTTTTCAACAAAAAAGACAGCCTTTTTTTACCATAATC
>JBQCFO010000546.1:0-3576 GCA_051959055.1 Ginsengibacter sp.
GGAATGATGCTTCATTAAATTCCATTCCGGCTGCCAGCAGTTGAGAAATAAAAATACCAAAATCATTTTGATCAGTTGAAAGAAATGTTTTTTCTACAAGAGTATTCAATTCTATATTGGTCATCCGGCATAGTTCCGATACTTTGTATTCATCAGTCAGGCTTACGATGTTTAAAAGTCTTTTTAGATCACCGCTATCATAATAGCGCGTGTTACCTTCTGTGCGGGCAGGTGAAAGTGCCTGATATCTTTGTTCCCACATTCTGATGGTATGAGGCATGACACCTGCAAATCTGGCTAACTGGGTTATTGAAAGAGAATTCATGTATGTTGAAATAAAATCAAAGTTATTTAAACAAAATTAAACTCGCAAATTATTTTTTTCAGACGTCGAATTCCGGGATTGCTTCTTATTTATCCCAAAAGAATTTTTGGCGCATTTTATTAATTAAGAGAATTTTTCACCTGTCAAAAAACTTTCGTCTAATGATACATTTCCCTGGAGGCCTCCGGTATGAAGGCATAATATCCTCGCCCCTTTTTTGAAATTTCCCTTTTGGATAAGATCAAATACTCCGAACATCATTTTTCCGGTATAGACAAAATCTAAAGGAATTTTATTTTTCAAATAAAAATTATTGATAAAAGAAATTAATTTTTCTGTTTTTTTTGCATAACCGCCAAAATGATAATCATTAAAAAAAGAATACTTTCCCTGAGGATTTACTTTTAATTCAGCAAATCTTTTTTCAATATCCATGAAGTTTTTTAAAACACTGAAACCAATCATCTCTGCTTCATTTTTATTTGACTCAACAAGCCCGGCAAAGGTTGTAGCGGTTCCAACTGGAAGGCAAACATGAGTAAAATGTTTATCCCTGAAATATTGATGAATCAATCCGGCGCCTTCTTTTCCTTTTACAGAAAAGCCGCCTTCCGGAATTATAGTAGCTTCACCGTAGGTATTTTCTACTTCCTTCAAAAATTCTTTTTCATTTATTTTTTTATAAGATTCGCGGCTGATAAATTCAAGCTGCATTTCATTTTTCAAACAAAATAGGAGAGTAGGAGAGAGTATTTTTGGTTTTTCACCACGAACAATTCCAACCGATTTTATTTTTAATTCTTTACATGCAAATGCAGTAGCAGCAAGATGATTGGAATAAGCTCCACCAAAAGTGATGATTTTTTTATGTGATGATTTTTTTGCTTCTTCTAAAAAATATTTCAGCTTAAATATTTTATTGCCGGAAATAACGGGATGAATTTCATCAAGGCGCAACATGAAAACTTCTACATCGTGCGCTCCAAAGAAATCATTATTTAATTTGCCACCGGTTATTTCAGACACCAACCGGGACTGCACACCATGTGCTGTGTCCTCACTGCCCACTATTTTGCTTTTTAAAGCGCAAAAAGTCGGTTCATTAAATTGAATTTCCGGCAGAATGTCTTTTATAGGCGAATGTGGCATAAATCTTTCTTGCTTATTTTCGCGGCAAATTAATTATTAAATAACTCTTAAAAACTTAATTTATATAACATGAAACCTACACTTTTAGTTTTGGCAGCAGGAATGGGAAGCCGTTATGGCGGTATAAAACAAATGGATTCATTTGGCCCTAATGACGAAACGATTATTGATTATTCAATCTATGATGCGATAACAGCAGGATTTGGGAAAGTGGTTTTTATTATCCGTGAATCATTTGCAGAAGATTTTAAAAATTTATTTGAACCAAAATTGAAAGGTAAAATTCAGACAGAATATGTGATGCAGGAAATGGATTCTTATACAGATGGATTCCAGGTTCCGGAAGAGCGTGCAAAACCTTGGGGTACAGCACATGCAGTACTTTGTGCAAAAGAAGTAATTCATGAACCGTTTGCTGTAATTAATGCAGATGATTTTTATGGAAGGGATGCGTTTGATAAAGCCGTAAAATTCTTGACTGAAGATGTTTCTGAAAAAGAATATTGCATTATCGGTTATCAGCTTTCCAAAACAATTTCTGAAAACGGAACCGTAAGCCGCGGTGTTTGCGAAGTAGATTATGAAGGGAATTTGTTGAACATCGTAGAGCGTACCAAAATTTTTCCTGAGGACGGGAAAATCTATTATATAGAGAATGCACTAAAAGTTCCCTTGCCAGCTGATACGCCTGTCAGCATGAACTTTTGGGGATTTGACCCAAATGTTTTTGATTTTATTCAAAAACAGTTTATTAAATTTTTACAGGATAATTCTAAAAATCCGAAAGCAGAATTTTTTATTCCCATCATTGGAGATGCATTCATTCATGAAGGAAAAGGCAAAATAAAAGTCATCCCAACTTCTGCTCAATGGTTTGGTGTAACATATAAAGAAGATGCACCAACGGTGAAAGAAGATCTTCATAAATTGATTGCAGAAGGAGTTTATCCCGAACATTTATTTTCAACAACAACTTCCCGGATATAATTCTGGCAATTGAAATTCAGCTTATTTCTTTGTTTACTGATAAAAGTGAAATGGAAACCGCTATTTTGCGACTTCCATTTTCACTTTTTTATTCTTGATCTTTTGATCTTTTATGAGATGGAGCGTGTGGTTCATTTTGCTTTTGCGAATGGCAACAAAAGAGAAGAAATCTTTCACTTCTATCAGCCCGATGTCTTCTTTTTTTAATTGTCCTTTGTTGGTCAGAAATCCTACAATATCAATTTTATTGACTTTATCTTTTTTACCCGCAGCAATAAAAAGTGTGGTCCATTTTGGTTTTTCGGGTAAAATACTTTCTTCTGGAAGGGTTATTTGTTCTACGTTTTCATTGATATAAGCAGGTAATTTTTCTTCTTCGTTTAAAATAAGAATGGCAGTGCCGCTGGCTTCCATTCTCGCAGTGCGCCCATTGCGGTGTGTGAAAGCATCTTCTGTAAGTGGCAGATGATAATGAATGATGTAACGAATGTTTGCAATGTCGAGTCCGCGGGATGCAAGGTCGGTGGTTATCAAAACGCTTGTAGTTCCATTTCTGAATTTCGATAAGGCGCTGTCTCTTTGCTGTTGCTCCATTCCTCCGTGATAAAATTCATTGTAAATACCTTTTTCGGAAAGCAAATTACTGGTGCGTTCTACCGCTTCGCGGTGATTGCAAAATACAATGGCAGAGCGGTTTCCAAGATGGCATAGCAGATTAAAAAGTGTTTCAGATTTGTCTTTGTCTTCAGACAAAACTGATTTAATGGCAAGCCGTTCTGGCTCTTCTCCGCCAGTTAAAAAATTAATTTTTTGTACGTTATTCAACCCAATAAAATCAGGTATTTCTACTGCATCTGTGGCGGAAGTAAGAATTTTTTTCTGAACATTTTTCAGTGATTCCAATATGAATTTCATTTCTTCCAAGAATCCCAACTCAAGCGATTTGTCAAACTCGTCTAAAACTAAAGTAGTTATAGAATCCACTGTAATATTTCCTCTTCGGATATGATCGCACAATCTGCCCGGAGTGCCTACAATTACTGCCGGTGGCTGCACCAGGTTGTTTTCTTCAATTTCTCTTTTGTGTCCGCCATAAGCAGCAGTGATTTTAATTC
>JBQCFO010000547.1:0-14090 GCA_051959055.1 Ginsengibacter sp.
GATAACAGCAGATTTTTCATACGGAATTTTATAATTCTCATAAAAATAGTTTCTATCCTGTGCAGTGATACAAAATGTAAAATCCGCTTTTTGGTGTACCCATTTTTCATAATGCCATAAAATTTTCCACCACCATTTTCCCACAGTTCTAAACCGTTCTGCTTCTATGTTATGTGAATGAATGATTACTTTTACCTTACAAAAATATTTTAATAAAACCGCCATCCAGCCATAATAAGGATGTTCAAGGATGATGTGCGAAATGTTATTTTTCCGGATAATTTTTTTTATTAAACCAAAATAAAAAATATTGATATAACGTGAAGGACTATTGCCCAATAAATTGAAAACAGGATAAGGAGCTAATGAAGGATCATTGTCTTTAATCGTAAAACAAAAAAGGTTTTGCTGTTTGGAAAAATATTGATTGAAAAGCGCAATTCCTTTCTGGCCACCAAGTTTGGCAGGAAATATTTTGTAAGTAACAATACTGAGTACATTTGCCATCAAAAATAATTATTGCGACAAATTAATATTATTTTGTTGACAGTATTTTCAAACATTTATTTTAATGAAATTAATTTCATTTTTTTCCAGGTTCACCTTTATCTGCAACATTTGTTTTTTAATATTTCTTTTAATTAACAGGTTGGAAGCTAAAAAGCCGGCTATTGCTGCATCAGATAGCGTTTTGCCCCTTCCTTTTTTTAAAGAACTGGTTATTGTTTTAGGCTTTTCGGCAATCATCATCAACTTGTTAATGTGCTTTGTTTATGTAGTGGTATTTTTAACAAAAAAAGTACTTCCAATACCAAAATGGCTTGTGCCGGTTAATTTTATTTTTTTATTGGTTGAATTTTATTTTTTCTTTTTGTAAATATTTATCCAGCATGATTCATAAAATTTTAAATGATAAGCCTACCAAAATATTCGTTGGGTTCACTGCTTTTTTTGTTGCCAATGCTTTAGTAGCAGAAGCAATTGGAATGAAATTGTTTTCTCTTGAAGGATTGTTTGGAATGCAACCAGCCAACTTCACACTTTTTGGGCAAAGCGGGTTGGCTTTTACACTTACCTGTGGCGTTATACTTTGGCCGTTTGAATTTGTAATCACAGATATTATCAATGAGTTTTATGGCCCAAAAGCTGTCCGCAGAATTTCTGTTACTGCAGTTATCCTCATTTCGTATGCATTTCTTATGTATTTTATTGCCATTGCTTTGCCACCCGCAGAAGTGTGGCTTCAAAGCAGCCATGAGCAAGGGGTTGATAATATTCAAAGCTCTTTCAATGCGATTTTCGGACAAAATATGCGCATCATTGTTGGAAGCCTTGTTGCTTTTTTAGTAAGTCAGGGTGTAGATGTTTTTGTATTTCAAAAAATAAAAAAAGTAACCGGCAATAAACATCTCTGGCTGCGTGCTACCGGTTCTACGTTGGTTTCGCAACTGGTAGACAGTTATATTGTTTTGTTTATCGCATTCAGCGGATTATTTTCATGGCAGCTTATTTTAGCCGTTGGTATCATGAATTATTTATACAAATTCACGCTGGCGATTGTGCTTACACCTGTTATTTATTTTATTGAAAAAAGAATAGAAAGATATGTGGGACATGAAACGGCCAAAAAGATGAAACTAGCCGCAATGGGTGATAAGACGCTGTTCGAGAATATACCGGCTGCGGGTTGAGATTGGAAGAGCCGTTGAGGAGACTACAGCAAACAAACAAATATCCACAATTCCTATTTCTTATTTTTGCCGGATGAATATTCACTTTACAGAAAAAGAGCTTTCTATTTTCAATAAGATTGTTGATGCGGCGGATGAATTGAAAATGCAGGCTTATTTAATTGGTGGTTTTGTAAGGGATAAAATTTTGAACCGTCCAAATAAAGATGCAGATATTGTTTGTGTTGGTGATGGAATAGAATTGGCAAAAAAAACTGCTGAGAAATTTTCACCCATTCCGGCTGTGAGTTTTTTCAAAAATTTTGGCACGGCACAAATAAAAATATTTTTTGATGAAACCTTTTTTGAGATAGAATTTGTTGGTGCACGCAAAGAAAGCTATAATGCAAACAGCCGGAAACCGGATATACTTCCAGCGGACATTGAAGAGGACAGAATGCGCAGGGATTTTACCATTAATACAATGGCGGTTAGTTTGGATAAAAACAATTTTGGAAAATTAATTGATCCTTTGAATGCTTTTGCAGACATTGAAAATAAAATCATAAAAACACCTCTTCCTCCATCACAAACTTTTATTGATGATCCATTGCGAATGATGCGCGCTATCCGGTTTGCAACACAATTAAATTTTGCCATTTCTCCGGAAACTTTTGAGGCAATAAAACAAAATGCAGAAAGAATAAAAATTGTTAGCAGCGAAAGAATTATTGATGAAATCAATAAAATCGTGATGGCGCCAAAACCTTCTATTGGTTTTGATTTATTGTATAAATCCAGGCTATTAAAAATTATTTTTCCACAGATGACTGCATTAGCTGGCGCCGAATACATTGATGGCAAAGGACACAAAGATAATTTTTATCACACGCTCCAGGTTCTGGACAATATTTCAGAAAATACAAATGATTTATGGCTGCGATGGGCTGCAATTTTGCATGATATTGCCAAGCCGGCAACTAAAAAATTCGAAGATGGCCATGGTTGGACTTTTCACGGGCATGAAGTAATAGGTGGCAGAATGGTTCCTAAAATTTTTGCCCAATTAAAATTGCCATTAAATGAAAAAATGAAGTTTGTAAAGAAGATGGTAGAATTGCATTTGCGCCCCATCAGTCTTACCAAAGAAAATATAACGGACTCCGCTATCAGAAGATTATTATTTGATGCCGGCGATGATATTGAAAGCCTGATGACGCTTTGCAAAGCCGATATTACTTCAAAAAATAAACAAAAGGTGCAACGTTACCTTGCCAATTTTGAAATGGTAGAAAAACGTTTGAAAGAAGTAGAAGAATCGGATCATTTGCGCAACTGGCAACCCCCAATAACCGGCGAAATTAGTATGAAAGAATTTGAATTGCCGCCTTCAAGAATTGTAGGAGAAATAAAAAATGCCGTTCGGGAAGCAATATTGGATGGAGAAATTCCCAATGAATATGAAGCGGCATTTGAATATATGAAAAAAGTGGCCGGAGATTTAGGAATTGTAACTAACAAAACCAGTTAAATTTTTTCTTACAATCTAAAACTGTTTGATTTACCACATTCCATAAAAAACAGGAATTTTCAATATTTCTTCCTTTACTGATGGCAAATTTTATTAATGCTGCGTGTTCTTGTTCGCAATATTTTAATTCAACAGGAAGCCTTAAATTTGTGATATGGCAATTTTAAAATTCAGAGTTTATTGGGAAGATGATGATAGTATATATCGTGATCTGGTTATAAAACATACACAATCATTTTTGGATCTTCATAATAGTCTTTTAAAATGTTTTGAGTTTGATAACAAGCATGAGGCTACTTTTTTCAGAAGTAATGATAAATGGCAGCGAGGCAAAGAAATCACGTTGAACAAATATGACAAAACATATAAGGCTGAACCATTGCTGATGAATGAAACCATACTGGGCACTGAAATACGTGAGCCAAATCAAAAATTTATTTATGTTTATGACTTTCATAAAAACTGGACTTTCCTGGTAGAACTCATTAACGTAAACAAAGAAGAAAATCCGAAAGTGATTTATCCTTCCTGCAGCCGCAGTGAAGGAATTGCGCCAAGCCAGTACGGTACCAAAGGTTTGATCAATGAAAAACTATCGGAGATAGAAGAAAAATATGATTTGAATACCGCAATTCTTGCCGACGGATATGGGGAAGAAGGAGAAAGTGAAGACAGTGAAAATGAAGAAGAGGAGGAAGTGGATGATAACTCATCTGAAGAGTTGTAAAAATTATTTGCGGTTCTATACAAACCGCTGTTATGAATAAAAAAACCTGCATTATTATTTCCGGGCCAACTGCAGTTGGTAAAACGTCTTGGGGAATAGAGCTTGCTTTAAAATATAATACGCAAATTATTTCTGCTGATAGCCGTCAATGTTTTAAAGAACTAAATATTGGCGTCGCCAAACCTTCAAAAGAACAACTCCAGAAAGTAAAGCATTATTTTATTGATACACATTCCATTCATGAAGAAATGAATGTAAAAATATTTGAAGAATATGCCTTGAAAGCGGCGGATGAAATTTTTACAAATAATGATGTTGCCGTGATGGTCGGCGGTACGGGTTTGTATATCAAAGCCTTTGCTCAAGGGCTGGACGATCTTCCTGAAGTGGATGAGATGATCCGTAAAAAAATAAACAGGGAATATTCTGCTAAAGGAATTGAATGGCTTGCAAATGAAATAAAACTTCATGATACACTTTTTTTTTCAAGAGGTGAAATGCAAAACCCTCAACGAATGTTGCGTGCTTTGGAAGTAAAACTTTCTACCCGAAGATCCATTCTTGATTTTCATTCCGGAGAAAAAACAAAACGTGATTTTTAAATAAAAAATATTTTTTTAGAAATTCCACGGGAACAATTATATAAAAATATAAACCACCGTGTAGATGAAATGATGGATGCAGGTTTATTAAAAGAAGCAGAAAATTTATTTGAGTATAAAAATCTCAATGCCTTGCAGACAGTCGGCTACAAAGAATTGTTTGATTATTTTGAAGGAAAATATTCACTTGAAAAAGCAGTTGATGAAATTAAAAAAAACACCCGTCGCTACGCAAAAAGGCAAATGACATGGTTTAAGAAATACATCGTTGAGAATTGAAGGTTTAAGGTTCAGAGTTCAACGTTCGTTCAACTTTCAACTTTGAACTTTGAACAATTCAACCTCATTCACTTAAATTGCATCATTATTTTTTTAATCATTCGTCATGTCAATACTTACTGTAGAAAATTTATCCAAATCTTATGGCCGGATTCAGGCTTTAAAAAACGTAAATTTTACTGTACCGGAGGGAACGGTTTTTGGAATCCTGGGACCCAATGGAAGTGGCAAAACTACTACGCTTGGGACAATTACAGATATTCTAAAACCGACCTCCGGAAGCTACAAGCTTTTTGATGAACCACCGTCAGCAGCCAGCCGCAGAAGAATCGGCACCTTGCTGGAAACGCCGAATTTTTATCATTATTTATCCGGCGTAAAAAACCTGGAGATTGCCGCAGAAATAAAACAACACGGCAAAGAGGATATTGAAAAAGTTTTGGAAACGGTAGATCTTACACGAAGAAAAGATTCCAAATTCAGTACTTATTCCCTGGGAATGAAACAGCGGTTGGCGATTGCCTCCTGTTTGCTGGGAAATCCTTCTGTACTGGTTTTTGATGAACCCACAAACGGACTTGACCCGGTAGGAATCGCAGAAATCAGAGAGCTAATGAAAAAACTGTATCGGGAAGGAAAAACGATCATTATGGCAAGCCATCTTTTGGATGAAGTAGAAAAAGTTTGTTCACATGTCGCCATTTTAAAAAGAGGCGAATTGATCACTTCCGGAAAAGTAAATGAGATTCTCTCCAATGAAGATATCGTGGAGGTTTCATCTGCTGATAATAAAAAATTATTCGAAATACTACAGTCCATAAATGGTAAAACAAAAGTGACTGATGATAATTCTGTAATAAAAATATTTTTCCCTGTCGGCATTGCCGATCTGGCAGCAGTCAACGATTTTTGTTTTACTCATGGAGTGGTGCTCAATCACCTGATTCTGAAAAAGAAAAGTCTGGAAGCAAGATTTTTTGAACTTACCAATAATTAAAAACTTATGACACATCTTTTAAAAATCGAATGGCTCAAAGTAAAAAATTACAAAGCATTCTGGATATTTACGATTCTTTATGGGTTCGCGATCCTTGGAATCAATTACACGGGATTTTATATTAATGAGCTTGCTGTTCAAAATATGCCGGCAAGCCAAATGTTGCTGGGAACGCCTTATGCATTTCCGAAAGTGTGGCAAACGGTTGGCTTTATGAGTAGCTGGTTGCTTTATTTTCCAGGAATTCTTTTTATCATGCTGCTCACAAATGAATTTAATTTTAAAACCCACCGGCAAAATATTATTGATGGCTGGACCAGAAAAGAATTTATTACGGTAAAATTTGTGTTTGCTATTTTGTTTTCCGTGGTGGCAACAATTTTTAACTTCCTCATTGCTTTATTGTTTGGTTTAATTACCACAGGTTCACATTTTTCTTTTTCGGGAATTGAAAATGTCGGGTATATATTTATTCAAACTGTTGCCTACATTACTTTTGCCCAGTTTCTGGCAATTCTTTTCAGAAAAAGCGGCGCAGCCATCGCAGTCTTTTTTTTATACGGATTAATTTTTGAATTTATTATCTGCATGTTGATCAATAAAAAATTAGAGTTAGCGCCCGTTGGATATTTTTTGCCGTTGCAGGTTACTGATGTAATGCTTCCAATTCCTTTTGGCAATAAAATCATTTATGACCATGCGCCTGAGTTATGGATTATGGTAATTGCAAGCATCACCTACATTTGTGGGTATTATTTCTTTGCTTTGAAAAAATTTACAAAAGAAGATTTGTAATTTTTTTAGGGCGAGTCTATATCAAAATATCACTGATAGTTATTTGCAGGAGCAAATAAGAAAAAAAGTAGCGCCACTCTGGCATATTTATAAAAATATAGAAATACATCCCTTTAGCCTGGAGGATAATGCAGGAAATAATCCATTTATACAGGAAATAGAAAATACCGGGGTTGTAATTACACCGGAAAAACAGTTTTCTTTTGCAAATTTATAAAGTTTACAGAGCGGGTTATAAGAATAAGAAATGGCTGTATTTTCCTTTTACTGTGAGATTGCGTGAACCATTTTGAAAAGCAATAAGAAGTAAATAACCCTTATTTTTTCTTTAAGCTTGAAAGATAAATTTCCAAAGCAGCAACCATACTTGGTGCTTTTGGTTGCGGAGCAATGATGTCCGGATTAAATCCTGCATTGATTACGGCTTTGCGGGTATTATCGCCAAAGGCGCCAATAAGGGTTCCGTTTTGCTTAAAGCCCGGGCAATTTTCAGTAAAGCTTTTTACGCCCAGCGGAGTGAAAAAACAAATGATTTGGTACTCGTGTTTTTGAACGATTTCTTTCACATCATTTGAAATAATTTCATATAGAACGGGTATCGCATACACGCAATTATTTGAAATAAGCCAGTTGGTAATTTCGCTGTCAAATGAATGTGAGCACGGATACAGGAACTTTTCCTGTTCTTTATATTTGTTAATTACTTCAAAAAGATTTTTGTTCGTGCCATCAGCAAAAAAGACTTTGCGTTTGCGATATAAAATAAATTTTTGCAAATAAAGGGCTACCGATTCAGTAATACAAAAGTATTTAACTTCAGGGCTAACGGTTATTCTCATTTCATCGCAAGTCCTGAAAAAATGATCAATGGCATTGCGACTGTTAAAAATAATGGCAGTATAAGAAGGGATATCAATTTTTTGTTTTCTGAATTCGCGGGAAGGAATCGCTTCTACACGAATAAAGGGGGCAAAACTTAAATTTACTTTATATTTCTTTGCCATTTCAAAATATGGAGATTTCTCATTATCAGGTTTAGCCTGAGTTATGAGGATATTTTGAATTTCCTTTACGGTTTTGTGGTCTTTCGGCGCAGTATTTATGTCCATTTTATAGTTCATGCAGATACTGCAAAGTTATGTTTTTTTATGAAGATGAATCGAAATCGCTTTAAAATAAATAGCCAAAAATCATATTAAATAATCAATTGCTATTTTATACAGAATAAACAACGGAATAATCTCGGCGCCTGCTATATACAGGAGAAAATGAAAAGTGTTTACAGGGATTTTTCGTTCGATGACGCCATAGCTTTTTATATATCTTGATAAAAAGAACAGTCCCAAAACCATAAAAGAAATATTGATGAGATCCGGCAGCCATTCGGTTTTTAAAAATGCAAGTAGAATAATGACAGGCACCAGAACGATTCCGGTAATTTTATTAACCAAAAAAATTGCAAAAATATAATTGTTGGTCGTTTCCTGGATGTCTGACATCCAGCCCATAAATTTGATTAAACAAAACTTGATGAAGTAAAGTGCAGCCATACTCAAAATACAGGCGGGCAGCAAAAGCTTACTGCTGATAAACCTTGGAGGATGGAAATAATTGAAAAGCAACCATATATATATACCTGCAGTAATGGTAAAAAAGATGTTTAAAAGAAATGAGGGAAATTTTGCCTGTTCCAGCTGGTCAGATAATTGTGTCTGCCGCAGCGAAGTATTAAAATAAACGCGGAATAAATTTTTAAAATAAGCAGGAAAAAAAGTTTTAAAAAGACCCAGTATCAGAAGCACTCCGCATAAAGTATAAAACATAAATTCTTTTCCGGAAGGTAAATGCGGCTGTTCAATAAAATATACCGGTGAATCTTTTATATTGATAAATTTATTGCGTGATAGCAATTTATTTGTCGTAAAACTTTCGGGGTTTATTGAACCAGCTTTTTTTGTAACAGTAGTGTCAAGACGGATTTCTCCTGTATCGACCGAAGGTTTTTGAACAGGTTCGGTATGTAAGATTGGATAGGTATCTTTAGGTTGTACTGTATTTTGATGAATTGAAATCTGCGTTAAATGTTGTTTTACTGAATCGGCAGTTTTTGGTTTTTGAATGGGAATTTTTTTCTTAATAGGTAAATCGCTGCTGTCAGTTTTATGGAATAGTAAGCTATCATTTTTATTTTGGGCAAATGAAGCCGCAGATGTTAAAATAATAGCGGTGCAAATGATAAAACAGCTAATTCTTTTCATTTTCATTTTGTCAAAAATAGTTGATATATCCAAAATGTATTTTGGAAGAATTACGAATGTCAAAATTTACGTCATTTCTTTTTCCTACAGCATAACTTAAATTTAATAAACCAAATTTTGTTTCAAATTCAAGCCCGATGCCTCCGCTTACAAATGAATTGGAATATTGAGTGGTATTAAACCTTGTTGTTGTAAACCCAATATCTGAGAATCCAAAAAAATAAGAATTGATTCCAAGCAAATAACGGTACTCTGCTGTAAAAACTCCATATTGATTTGCATAAATACTTTCTTCATCAAAACCACGTAATAATTGATATCCACCGATGCGAAATAATTCGTTCCGGAAATTTTGCGGACTTTCGAGTAAACCAATGTTGGCAGCGGTTTTAAGTGTGCTCATTTTTCCCAAAGGAAAATAATGCGCTCCGGAAGCTGCTATTTTAAATCGATACGTTTTTAATTTGATCGAATCATAAAGGGAATTAAAATCAAAGTTAGGATTCAAAGGATCTTTCAGATTTACAATGTCATTATTTTTAGAAGTTTTTTTAATTCCTGCTGTTGCAGTTATATCCATTTCATTTCCTTTTCTGGGGTTCAGCCGGTAATTGGTATTTACAAAATGATAGCCGATTCCAATATTTCCGGAACTAACATCAATGTTTGCTGGTAATTCTTTTGAAGAAATAATCCGGGTTGTATCCACTCCGCCCGAAAGTAAAAAATCCGATTCGTTTTCATAAAATATTTTAAACGTTTTGTTTGATGAAATCATATATTGAAGCCCTAAAATTCCATTCAATTGCAGGTAAGAAGAATCCTTTTTGAGCAGATCGAATGAAAAATCAATTCCAAAGTTGGAATTAAAAATATATGGTTTTGAAAAACCGAGATTTAATCGGGGTGATTGTGGCTGAAGCTGTTGCCAGTTCAATAAAATACTTTCTCCTGAACCGAGTGAGTTTTTCAAATCAAGATGAACATCAGCCGTTATTTGCGCCTTTCCGGTAATGGTATTTCCCGGTACAAAACCAATCAATACATTTACCTGGCTACTGCGTTTTGGTTCAAGATATAAATTGAGAGTGGCTCCTGTTCCAAGCATGGAAACGTCCCATGCCTGTTGTTCCTGCAAAAAAGGAAGATCCCGAATCAGTTTGCTGATTTGTTGCAACTTTTCATTGTTGTAGATACCTCCATTATAAATACCTAAATAATGTTGAAGAAATAAATTTTTAATTTTTACTTTTCCAAAAATATGGATGCTGTCAATATGATATAAAGGTCCTTTTGTTACGTGGAGTTCAGCTTTTATTTTATCCTGGTTTATTTCAATATTTTTTAAAGAAACTTCTGCAAAAGGAAAACCCGAATTTTCATAATATTCAATCATTTTTTGTTCCTGCAAATGCAGGCGCGAAAAATCAATGTCTTTATTTGCAAATTGTTTTTTATTCCAGCCGGTATTTTCCAAAACATTTGCATCAATGCTATCAACTGAAATGTGCGCCCATTTGTACTTTTCGCCGAGATACAATTTTACGTTTGCATGAGTCGAATCATAGATGACAGAATCAACTGATGCTGTGGGAAACCCTTTTCCGAAAAGAACTTCAGTCAATTTGTTAATATAATTGAGAGCAGCATCTTTTGTTTCAAAAGCCGTTTTTAAATCAAGTTGCTGAAAATGATAGGAAGTATCTTTGCCCGACAAACTATATTGAATACCATATTTAGTTTGACAAAAACCAGTAGCAGGAAGTAAGAAGATCCGTAAAAAAATGCATATCAGAAAACGGCACAGGTATTTGAGAATCGGAGGTTTCATCTTGACCTTCAAATCTAAATTGAAAAAGCGAAAGCATGAAGCACCGAATCAGAAACACTAAAATTTAAAAAAATTGGCAGGCATTTATATTCATATTCCATTTTGCAAACAGGCATGTTATTATTGCAATTTTCACTTTTCTACTTCATTGGTTTTAAAAGATGAAATGGTGAAATCACTGATAAAAGAAATTCAAATCAGAAGCAAAATTGCAAATCAAAATGAGGAAAACGAAACTGCTATTCTTTCTGCTAAAGATGAAATCATAGAAACTATTTATTTTGGTGGAGGCACACCCAGCCTGCTTTCGCAAAAAGAAGTTCACGGTATTCTTTCTGCAATAAAAAACAACTATAAGATTTCTGACAACGCAGAAATTACTTTAGAAGCAAATCCGGATGACATCAATTTTGAAAAATTAACTGAATGGAAAAATGCGGGTATAAACCGTTTGAGCATCGGCATTCAATCTTTTATAGAGCGTGATTTACAATGGATGAACCGTGCCCATAATGCTAAACAGGCTTTTGATTGCATCAATCTTGCAAGAGAAGCCGGCTTTATTAATTTTTCTATTGATTTGATTTTTGGAACTCCTGGATTAACGGATGAAGAATGGGAAGAAAATATTCAAACCGTTATTGATTTCAATGTTCCGCATATTTCTTCTTACGCCTTAACGGTAGAGCCAAAAACTGCATTGAAAAAAATGATTCAATTAAAAAAGAAAGAAAATATAAACAATGATCTGCAAGCAGTTCAATACGCAATTTTAATGAAAGCATTATCTGAAGCGGGGTATCAGCATTATGAAATTTCTAATTTTGCAAAACCGGGTTTCAGGAGCCAACACAACAGCAGCTATTGGCAGGGCAAAAAATATATTGGAATCGGCCCTTCTGCACATTCTTATAATGGAAAAATACGGATGTGGAACAAAGCAAATAACATTTATTATCTGAAATCTTTAGCACAAAATATCATTCCCTTTGAAATGGAAATTCTTACGGAAACACAAAAAATGAACGAATATATGATGACTTCTATCCGAACAGTTGAGGGATTGGATATGGACTTTTTAGAAAAGGAATTTTCCATAAAAGAAAAGATACGGATTGAAAATGTATTAAAACAAAAAGTAAAATCAGAATATTATTTTATCCAGAACAATAAAGTAATATTGACAGATGAAGGCAAATTATTTGCAGATGCGATAGCTGTAGATCTGTTCTTGTAAAAGCTGAAGAAACGGAAAATAAGAATTCCTGTTAAAAGTCCTTTTACTGATGCTGATCCTTCAATCCGCAATTTATTTTACTGTATTGATTAGCCCGGCATCCTTGTAATATACTTCTCCATTTGTTTTATTTGATCTACAATCTGAGGAGTAGTTGGTTTTAGTGCTTTTACTTTTCTGAAATATTCTTTAGCAGCGCGAAATTCTCTTTTATTGATCATGATAGAAGAAAGCTGTAAATATGCAGCTGCCTGGTTTTCCTTATCGGGTAGCCCTGCCCTGATTGCCTGGCGAATGTAATTTTCAGACTCACGCATATTTCCTTTTTGCATTGCAAGCATCCCTAATTGCAGCTTATTAGCGCCTTCGGCTTCTTTCATCGGCATGCCGAGGCTAAGACTCTTTTTCATGTGAGCTTCTGCGCTGTCAAAATCCTGGTTGGCCATTGCCAGGTTTCCTTTTAATGTAAAATAAACAGAACGAACCGGCTTGATAAGTAGCCTTGGAAACCAGATAGAATCGATTACTTTCTGAGCGCCTTCCATATCCCCATTTTCCATATAGCCTTGTATCAGGCGCATCGGACCAAAAAGGAAATGGCCAACAATTAATATTAGTGCAATCAAATACAGAACAAACGAAGGCCAAAACCCTGCTTCAATATTTACCACAATTCCAAGTAATAAAAAAAATACCCCTAATAAAAGACGGTACTTAATAACAAAATTCAAAAACTTCATAATTTAATTTTTACTACAAACCTTGTATTTATAAGAATCCTGACGGGCGGCAAATGTCCAACTTTTTTCGGGAAGATTTTGGACTTTTAGCAAAATTTAATAGAGCTTAGAAATGAAACCTTTCGGACTATTGAATCACTACATCAGCATATTAGCAAATTAGCACATTAACCCAAATCAATTTCTGTATTATCACCAATATTTAGTGAACGCGTTTCGCCGATTACTTCTGTATCATTTCCAATAAGCGAATCATCCAGCATGACATCGTACAATTTGGAAAATGAACCGATAATTGAATCTTTAATAATTGATGAATGAATGATGGTGCTTTCGCCCATAGCCACGTGCGGTCCAATGATTGAGTTTTTTATATCGCATCCTTCAGCGATGCTTACGGGCGGAATAAAAATTGTGTTTTCAAAATTGTTTGGTTCGGCAATGGTTCCTCCAAATTTTTGCAACAAAATTGAATTGGATTTCAAAAGTGTATCCTTCCTGCCGCAGTCGAACCAGTTTTCTACTTTAAACGATTTAAAAATCGCACCGCGGGTTATCATGCATTCGAGGGCATCGGTCAGGTTAAATTCATTATGGCTTTTAATGCCATTGGTAATAATATTGGAAAGGCAGCTAAACAAAAATTTAGAATCTTTTATTTTATAAAGACCTACCAATGCCATATTTGACTTTGGAATGAAAGGTTTTTCCACCACTTTTGTAATGACACCTTCTTCATTTATTTCCGCAACGCCAAAATCGCGTGGATCATCCACTTTTTTTACACCCAGCATCGAATAAGGAGATTCAAGTACCGATTTAATATCATATTCGCAAATGGTATCGCCGAGCGCAATGAAAACTTCATCATCGCCGATTAATTTTTTAGAAAGGTCTACTGCGTGTGCCGTCCCTTTTCTTACATTTTGATAAATAAAATGGCAGGTGAGGGTCGGATATTTCGCATTAATATAATCCTGTATTTTTTCTCCCAGGTAACCTACAATAACAATAAATTCATTGATGCCAGCTTCATGCAATTGGTCCACATTGATACTGAGGATAGTTTTCCCGGCCAGCGGAATCAACGCTTTTGGCTGTGTGTATGTATGCGGTCGGAGCTTAGTACCCGCGCCTGCAACAGGAATAATGGCCTTCATTTTTTTGTAAGTTTATCATCCGGTGTTTAAAAAGGGCTGTGAATATAGCAAATGTTTGTGAAAGAGGCTGAATGCTGAATGCTAAATGCTGAACTAGCTTTCTTTCCGCCTTCCGCCTTTTCCTTCGGCATTTGCCTTCCTGCCTTTCCACCTTTCGCTTTCTTTTAGTAGGTTTGCGCAAAATTTTATTTCATGTACAAAGACAAGCAGATTTTTGACATTATTCATAAAGAATTGAACCGCCAAAGAGAAGGAATTGAATT
>JBQCFO010000548.1:0-8895 GCA_051959055.1 Ginsengibacter sp.
ATAATCCCCAAAAATTATGAAGATGAAAAAATTTCTTTTATCCGCAATTGCTTTTCTCCTGTTTGTTTCCGTTTATTCTCAGCCCGTTGAACTTAAAAGATTAGATGTTAATTTAGAGAATTATCAATATCCTTACCCTGTAAAATTTTTAAAGCTACACAATCAATTGCAGGATTTGCAAATGGCGTATATGGATGTAAACCCGGAAAATTATAATGGTAAAAATGTAATGCTGCTGCATGGTAAAAATTTCAACGGAGCTTATTGGCGCACGACAATTGCGGCCTTGTCCAAAGCGGGTTTTAGGGTGATTGTTCCGGACCAGATTGGTTTTGGAAAATCAGTCAAGCCGAAAGCATATCAATATACTTTTCAGCAACTTGCTTTAAATACAAAAACTTTACTAGATAGTTTGGGCATTGATAAAATAACCGTATTGGGCCATTCTATGGGTGGAATGATTGCCACAAGATTTGCATTAATGTATCCTCAAATAACTCAAAAATTAGTATTGGAAGATCCGCTCGGGCTGGAAGACTGGAAATTGAAAGTGCCATATACCAGCATAGATGCTACTTATCAAAAAGAACTGGAAAGCAACTATGAGAGCATCAAAAAATACCAGGTAGAAAATTATTATCACGGCACGTGGAAAGAGGAATATGATGAATGGGCAAAATTATTGGCAGGCTGGACAGTTAATAAAGATTACAGCATTATCGCGTGGAATTCAGCACTCACTTATGATATGATCTTTACCCAGCCTGTGTGTTATGAGTTTCAGAACCTCACTTGCCCTACTCTTTTAATTGTTGGAACGCTCGACAAAACAGCCGTAGGGAAACATTTGGTTTCATCTGAAGTGCGAAAGACGATGGGCAATTATGAAGCGCTCGGAAAAACAACTCGGGATAAAATTCCGAATGCAACGCTGGTAGAAATTCCAGGGGTCGGCCATCTGCCGCATATTGAGGCATTTGATCAATTTATTAAACCCTTTATCGCTTTTCTTGAAAAATAAATTTTTAATCATGAGTGAACATAGAATTCATCTGAAAAACGTGGCACACGCCGGAGCTAAATTGGAAAATGCGTCTAAAGCCATGATTATGATTCATGGTCGTGGAGGAAATGCGGAAGATATTTTGTCGCTTGCAAATCATTTGAATGTAAAAGGATTTGCGTTGCTTGCACCACAGGCATCCAATAATAGTTGGTACCCTTACTCTTTTATGGCACCCATTTCACAAAATGAACCGTGGTTGGGTTCTGCATTATCTGTTATAAAAGAAACCGTGAATGATGTAATTGCAAAAGGAGTTTCAGAAGAAAATATTTACTTCTGTGGCTTTTCGCAAGGCGCTTGTCTGACATTGGAATTCGTTGCAAGAAATGCGACAAAATATGGAGGTGTAGTTGCTTTTACAGGTGGATTGATTGGCAACAGGATCGATCCGAAAAATTATAAGGGGGATTTTAAAAACACACCGGTTTTTATTGGAAGCAGCAACCCTGATCCTCATGTTCCGGTAGAAAGAGTGAATGAAACAACAAAGATCCTGACAGGAATGAATGCCCGTGTTACTGAAAAGATCTATACAAATATGGGGCATACCATTACAGAAAATGAAATTGATCTGGCGAATGAATTGGTATTTAACGTGAGTTCGACTTAACAATGTTCTCATTTTATTTTGTGTCATCCCTCCGGGATTTATTTAATAATCAACCGTTTTCTATAATAATTACGGCCTTTCAGGCTTGGAAACACAATCCCGCGGGGATGAAATTATTATAGCATGGTTTAAAAACGGTGTAAAAACTTCGAAGGAGTGACATGTTTTTTTATATCGAAGTCACGTTATTTAAGAGTCTTCCGTAAAGCGGATTACAGTAAAAGAACAAATAATTGAAATTAGACTTTTTATTATTTAAAACACAAGCGGAAAAACGATTAAAAAGGAATCATATACATACCAGCACGGAACTTGATTCAAAGACGCAAAAAACTTTTCACCTGCTTCATTTATAATTACCGGATTAAATTGAAAAGTTCCGGTAAATAGAGAGGAGTGGTTATCATGGAATGAAATCAGTTTAGGTGTGCCTTAATGGTTTTTAGCAAGTTTGAAATTTCAAAAGGCTTGGCTACAAAATCCTGCGCCATGCATTCGTTAATATATTTGCCCATTTCAGGATTGGCGGAAAAAAGTATCACAGGAATGTTCTCGGTTTTTTTGTCTAAATGTAAGTTTTTGCAAATGTCACGGCCATCTGCGCCACCCAGCATTACATCCAGTAAAACAAGATTTGGCTTAAACTCGGCCATTTTATTGTGGATGTCTTCCCACCTTGAAATAGCTTCTACATCAAAATTGTTCATGCTTAATATGGTTTCAACCAAAGACAAGATGTCCACGTCATCATCTACTACGAGTATTTTGTTCATAATTATTTTTTTGTAAGCAGCAACGCTGTTATACCTGAGTTTGTTGTATTGTTGAATGTTTTAATGGTAAGGAAAAATTAAAAATTGAACCTTTCCCGGCACTTTCCACCCAAATCCTTCCACTATGCCTGTTAATAATATCCCTGCAAATATATAATCCCAATCCGAAGCCCGAAATATGAATTGCAAGCGAGTTTGAGCGGTAAAACCGTTCAAAAATATTAGTTTGCTCTTCCGGAGCTACTCCAATTCCATAATCCCTTATTTTAATGATTAATTCTTTTTCAGTCTTTTCAGTATCTACATATACAATCTTTTCTGTAGGTGAATATTTGATGGAGTTCGACAACAGGTTCAGCAAAACCTGTTCTATCTTTTGCCTGTCGCCATAAATCATTTCATTGACCGGCCCTCCCCGCCTTACAATCTTATGTGTTTCTGACACCATTTGACTGGCATTCACAGTTTCATTCAGTAATTCATCCATATTAAATTCTTTCATCTCAAGTTGCAACTGGCCGCTTTGTATTTTGGAAACATCAAGCAAATCCTTAACCAATCTTTCCAGTTTATTTATATTTTCTAAAGCTTTTTGTGCATATTGTTTTTTGGGATTTTCGTGTTCCAGTATATTCAGCATTTCTACATATCCTTTGATACTGGTAAGCGGGGTTTTCAATTCATGGCTCGCAATTCCAATAAATTCATCTTTCTTCTTCTGGTTTTCCTGGATTTCCTCCATCATGTTATTAAATGCCTGAATAAGCGTAGCAATTTCGTCCTTTCCTTTATCTTCTACCGCTTTTGTGATTTCACCGGTTTTCCTTATTTTTTTAACTGCATTTACCAGCTTGAGCAACCGCGTGGAAAGATAACCCTGAACCATAATCGCGATTAGGAAAGAAAACACCAGTGCCACGAGTAATAACATGAAAGCCAACTCATACTTGTACTGTTTTATCTCCTGTAATTCTGTTAACTGAATTTCAAGATATACTTTGCCTATCACTTGATTGTTACTTACAATGGGGTTACTTACAAAAAGTTGCTCGTTTGTAAAAGAATAAGACTTTCCATGCAAAATTGGCGAAATGCTGAACTTCTCTTCATGCGCTTTTGAGTAACTGGCAAATACCTGGCCTTCTTTGTTTGTAATTTCAGCATGAACGATTTCCGGAGACACCGTCTGCAACTCTTCCAGCATTACCCTGGCAGCTTCCGGATCCTGGAATTCGATGGACGAAATGCTGTTTGTACCCAGCACTTGTGCAAGGCTGATCATGCTTTCAACTTTGCGCTTTTTATAAGAATTGACATCGGTAATAATGAAAACGCCAAATACAATTCCAAACACTACCACGCTGGTAAAGACCTGCATCAGGATTAGTTTATTGCGTAGCGATATGTCGTTAAACTTCAGCATTTTTGTAAATACTTCAAATAATTTTAATCTACAATAATGGCGAGTTTGAGCAATTGCGATCCGGCTTTTAAACCGGCGGAAGAAATTGCTTTTAAGTTTGCCTCAAATTTTAGCCTGTTGTTTACTACAACGAAATTAAATGCCGTTCCCGCTTCTGCAAATCCAGGCTGTTCGCCGATGGTAAGCACTCCAGGTCCGGTTTTCGCCAAAATAAAATTTAAAGGCATGCGGCATTTTTTTGAAATAAAAACAATATCGCAGTTGGAAATTTCGGCGACACTGTTGATCGTTTTCACCATAATTCTTTTATTATTGATTCTGTTGCTGGCTGCAAGTGTGCCTAAAGATTCGATGATGGGTGAATCGCCAGCTACTCCAATTACAAAAATGCTGTCAGCGCTGTAGTGTCCCCAATCAATGTATTTGGTAAAGTTGTAAATAAATGCTGCCTTCAGGTTTGCTTCCTGTTGTGCCTTTTGTGCGCTCATGGTTCCTCCAAAAGAACCAGCCACGATGACCAATAAAAATCTTTTAAAAAGAAATTTCAATATTGGTAGATTTTATTTTTTTGTTCAAAACGACTTACAAATATGGTAACCTGTTTATAATTTTATTCCTATTTTAAATATTCCATTAATACCCGGTTGTTCTAATACCGTAGAAAATAAAAAACCATCGGCAGTCCTGATCCCGGGGTCGAGCCATTTGGTGTTAAACACATTGTGTATGTTCAGGCTGGCGGTAATTCCTTTATTAAATAATTCTTTAGTACTGATTACACAATTGGTGAGAAAATATCCTGCTATCGGCCCATAAGGATCAGTTGAAGGCACATTCCTGGTACCTACCCAATTTTCACTCAGGCTCACTATAAACAGGTCTTGCATATGGATGGTTAATCCGGCATTGGCTTTAAACCTGGCAACTCCGGGAAGCATTCCGGTCTTGTGCGTTACGAGGTTTTTCCATTTAGGATCCTGGTAAGTAAAATTCAGGAAGCCGGTAATATTTTTGGCCGCATTAAAATTTAAAATTGCTTCCACACCATTCGCTCTTTGTGAGCCGGGATTATTATTGGTATTTAACCCGGATAGGTTTCCAATTAATATTACATCGCTCAATTCATTGCGAAAAATATTTAGCTGCCCATTGAGTTTTTTCGAAAATGAATAAATAGCGTTGGCTTCATAAGTTTTTATTTTTTCTGTTTTAAATGGCAATGTTGGCGAACTATAGATTTCTGTATTGGTGGGTGCGCGAAAAGCTGTTCCAAACTGCAATTTAAAAGTCCATTTGTTATCCGGCTGATTTACAACCACTATCCTTGGGTTGACAGAATTGCCAAAATAGCTGTTGTAATCATAGCGTATTCCTGTGGTAAAATTGGTTTTACCCAAAAGTTTTGTATTCAAAATATACTGCAGGTAGCTGCCAAAATTTTTACGAATATCATATTGCCGCGGCAAAAAGGTAGCATTCAAATTGGTCACAGTATCCCTGCCGTCAATCAGGTAAATATTATTGGTGGTATCGATGGTTTGTTGTCTGCCACCCCTTTCTACATTATTTCGCTCTAATTCAATTCCTGCAGAAAACTTGTGTTTATCTGATAGGAAATAATTTGCCGCCAGTTGGGCATCTAAACTGTTGGAATAACTTGCCTCTTTTACACGAATCAGGTTTCTTCCGCTGATGGTAATGTAACCATAAGAATCATCAGCAATCCCCGTTTCACGGTAGGTTAACCTGCTGAGAAGGCTGAATTTTTCATTTGGCTTGTATTCATTTTGAACAAAATACGTTCTCAAAAAAGGGCTTTCCAAACCTGATTTTTCTCCCCGTACATTTCTTGTCACCAGTCCGATTACACCTACATTTCCATACCCTTGTGGTGGAAGTCCGAGATAAACCGTTGGGCTATTAAAAAACGTTCCCCATCCTATTGGCGTACTGTACGTTCTATAACCTAACGTGGTTGTTGAGTTTTTAGCATAATAACTGATTCGGGCGTTGAGTGAGTAGGCTTTGTCAACATAAGAAGCGGCATAATTCGGGTCACGGTTTTTAAATTTCGGCCCATCAGTACTGTAAAGCGTGCCGGCCACATCAAATTCAAAATTCGATTTCCTCATTCCCATACTTACTTTTTCGAACGAAGTATTGAAACTTCCAAATCCCTGTTCGGCGGTGAAACCATTAATTTCCGCTCCTTTTTTGGTAATGATATTGATGACACCTCCGAACGCATTTGCTCCATATAATGCGGACGCAGGCCCCCAGATAATTTCAATACGCTGTACGTTGTGGAGGCTGTAAGCGGGTCCTGCAAAATCATTGGTGCCCACAATGTTATTTTCCACAATGCCGTCAATCATCAATAATGCCCGCAGATTTTCTGCTCCATACATTCCACGGAAATAAATAAGCGTAGGCGCATAGCCATTTAGATGGATCAGATCAATTCCCGGAATATCGCGCAGTGCGTCTTCCAATTGCTCATAGCCTCGTTCTGCAATTTGCTTTGCTGTAATAACCGTAATGGTAGAAGGCGCTTCAGCAGTAGTTTGTGGAAATCCCGAAGCCGTAACCACTTTGATGTCCATTAATTGTTCAAGCGAAAGATGCAAAAGAGTATCTATGGATGCAGAGTCCTTTTGTGCCAATAAAAATGAAGGAGCAAACAAAACCAACAAAAGCACAAAAACTTTGATTTTCATATGAGGTAATCACTTAGGAAAAGTGGAAAAATGATGAAGTTAAATTAAAAGTTGAATATTTTGTAATAATTATCCATAAGTTGCTGTTTTTAGAAAACCATGACCTCTTATGCATGATAGAAAACTTTTACTTTTCTGCAATCGTTTCATTTATTTTTTGGGGAAAAATGATTGGCATGTGGATTCAGGCTTCGTAGGAAAGATATAATCGTTCCGCTTTTAGTTCAAAAGATTTCAAAAGATATTATGTACCAATGAATGGCTGTAAGAGATTTAATTACAGCAAATCAACAAATAACAGAGATTCAGTACTTTAAAGTTGTATGCCAATGATTTTTCAAAAAAGAAATGCAAAGTAACACAGCAGAATCCTTCAGAAATGACTACAAACTGCTTTTACTTTTTTTTGTTTTGCTCAAATAACAGAGATTTATAAATCTTAATCGTTTTAAATGTATAGGAATTATTTTTAAAAAAACCATTTGATAAAATGAAAATTCTGCTTTCTTTTATTTTTTTCCTGATTGGACAAAATTGCTTTTCACAGCAAAATATCAGTCAACATTTATTACAGGGGGGATGGAACGCGCAATGGATAAGTTGTCCGGCCGTTTCTGAAAAAGCTTATGGTGTATATCATTTTCGCAAAAAAATTGATTTGCAGAAAGTGCCTTCAAAATTTTTGATTCATGTATCCGCTGATAACCGCTACCAGTTTTTTGTAAACGGAACTTTGATAGGAAGAGGGCCGGCGCGCAGCAGCAGGTATAATTGGAATTTTGAAACTTATGATATTGCCCCATATTTAAAGAATGGAAAAAATATTATTGCAGCTTTAGTGTGGAATATGGCCGAGTTTGCACCTGTAGCGCAAATATCGCAGCAGACAGGATTTTTATTGCAGGGCGATACCACCTCTGAAGAGATTGTGAATACAAATACAAGCTGGAAAGTCTTGCATGATTCCGCTTATTCGCCTTGTGCAACGAATATGGGCGCCGTTTTGCAAAGTTATGTAGTAGTTGGCCCTGGCGATGAAGTTCAGGCGAAAGACTATCCCTGGGGCTGGGAAAATTTAGATTACAATGACAACTATTGGCAGCCGGCTAAAATTTTATATACACCGGTTGTGATGTCAGGATTTGGTTCAGATAATATCTGGACATTGGCTCCGCGAACGATTCCGCAAATGGAAGAGAGGATGCAGCGAATGAATATGGTTGCGCGAACTGAAGGGATGAACGTAAATTCAAATTTTTTGAAAGGAAATGCGCCATTAAAAGTTCCTGCTCATTCTCATGAAAAGATTCTCATAGACCAATCTTTTGAAACGGTTGGTTATCCTGTTTTGAAAGTGAGTGGCGGAAAAAATTCCAACGTGAAACTTACATATGCAGAAGCGTTATTCGATAAGAATGGCCATAAAGGAAACCGAAATGAAATTGAAGGAAAAACCATCATAGGATTATTTGATGTTTTTTACCCTGATGGTGAAAAAGGGAGGAGTTTCAGTCCTTTGTGGATCCGTACCTGGCGTTATCTTCAGCTTGATATTGAAACAGCAGATGAACCGCTGGTGATTGATGATATTTATGGAATAACCAGTGGATATCCGTTCGTTCAGAAAGCTACTTTTTCTTCCAGTGATTCTTCATTAAAAGATATTTGGAATGTGGGATGGCGCACTGCACGGTTGTGTGCCGGAGAAACTTATTTTGATTGTCCTTATTACGAGCAACTGCAGTATGAAGGCGATACAAGAATTCAATCGCTTATATCATTGTACAATACCGGGGATGATAGATTGATGCGAAAAGCCATCAATGATTTTTACATTTCGAGAGTACCGGATGGACTTACCCAAGGGCGTTTCCCCAGCAGCAGATTGCAGGTGATTCCGCCTTTTTCGCTTTATTGGATTTCGATGCTTTACGATTATTGGATGCACCGGCAGGATGATGCTTTCCTGCAAAAATATTTAGATGCGGCCAATCTTGTACTGAAATGGTATGAACAACACATTGATACTTCTTATCAAATGCTCGGCCCGATGGATTGGTGGAATTTTGTAGATTGGAATGATGCTTTTCCCGGTGGAACGCCCGATGAAGCAAATGATGGGCACTCTGCTGTGATTACATTGCAGTACGCGTATACATTACGACAAGCCTCACAATTATTTGATTATTTCGGGCGCAAAGAAAACAGTGCGCATTATTCCAAATTAGCCAACCTGCTTGCGGAAAATACAAGGCTACATTGTTTTGATAAAACAAAAATGGAAATGGCCAACACCCCTTTGAAAA
>JBQCFO010000549.1:0-18705 GCA_051959055.1 Ginsengibacter sp.
GTTGAACTATCTCACCTGACCGCTGCTACAATATTAAAGAAAACTACTTCAATCAAAAAATAACATTGCTGAAATGCGCTCTGGCGATGGCAATCTCTTTGTTAGAAACAGAAACCCGTCTGTAACGTCATGGGAATCGCCTTCTTCAATCATCTGCTAAAATGTTTCCGGCGATGACACAATCCATTTGAGCCTGGAAGTCATTAGCGGTGTTATTTTGGACTCCCTTTCAGAACCCCGCTTTGTGGATTTAGATCCGCTATTCGTGGTTCAATTATCTTGATTTCTAAAGAAATTCTGACATATAATCATGATAATTTTCGGATTCAAAATTGAATGTGGTATTTGGACTACTATACATAAAAGCACAAACGATTGAACACAACTGAAGAAGAAATTGCAGCCAGGTTATCCGCTATAGGTGAGTCTGCAGATGATGCGATAATCACCAATAAATTGGATGGTACTATTACTAGCTGGAACCAGGCAGCTGAAAAGATTTTTGGATATACTGCCCCTGAAGCAATTAATAAGAATATTTCAATTATTGTTCCGAAAGAGTTTTATTCAGAGAATGAAAGAATTATCAGCCAGGTAAGAAACGGAGAAAGGATAAAACATTATGAAACCATCCGCACAACAAAAGACAATAATAAAATTGATATGGCGCTTTCGGTTTCTCCGATAAAAGATAATAACGGAGATATTATGGGCATATCAATAATAGCAACAGATATTTCGGAGCAAAAATTAGCTAATGAGAAACAGGCAGTCCTTTCTGCAATTGTCAATTCCTCCGACGATGCTATAATAAGTAAAACACTTGAGGGGATTATTACGAGCTGGAATCCCGCCGCCTCTAAGATGTTTGGCTATACAGAAAGTGAGGCTTTAGGTAAGCATATTTCTATCATTATTCCACCCGAAAGGCTGCAGGAAGAATCGATGATAATTGAAAATGTGAGTAAAGGGATAAAGGTAGATCATTTCGCTACCGTAAGAGTCGCAAAAAATAAAAGAAAAATCAATATTTCTTTAACGGTTTCACCGATAAGAGACAAAGACGGAAATATTATTGGCGCTTCAAAGATTGCAAGGGATATATCCGATCAAAAGTTGGCCGAGGAAAAACAGGCAACGTTGGCGGCGATTGTGAGTTCATCTGATGATGCAATTGTAAGTAAAACGCTTTTCGGTATTATTACCAGCTGGAATCACAGTGCCTTCAAGATGTTTGGTTATACCGAAGCTGAAGTATTGGGCAAACATATTTCTATTATTATTCCGCCAGACAGGATGGACGAAGAGACGATGATAATAGAGAATATCCGCAATGGCAAAAAAATAAATCATTTCGAAACCGTTAGAATCGCCAAAGACGGAAGAAAACTAAATATTTCTTTGACTGTTTCACCTATAAGAAATAAAGCCGGCAAAATTATCGGGGCTTCAAAGATAGCCAGGGATATAACAGAAAAGATCCAGACCGAAAAACAACGGCTCCTGTATACTGAAAAATTGAAGCAGCTTAATAAATATAAGGATGAATTTATGGCGATGGCGAGTCATGAATTAAAAACACCACTTACAATTATCAAGGCCAACCTCGATATACTGGTTCTTAAAATGCAGAAAGATGATAATAGTCAGTTTGTTGAAAAAACCTTAAAGCAGGTTGAAAAATTAGATAAACTCATTAATGATCTGTTGGACATTTCAAAAATACAGGCCGGAAAACTTGAATTAAAACTTGCAGATTTTGATATGAATGTTTTATTAAAAGAGATGATTCACAATATCCAGCCTACAACTCCAATTAAGATCCTCCTGAATGAGTACAGCGGTAGTAACCTTTTGGCATATGGAGACATGGACAGGATAGGCCTTGTAATAGTTAACCTGCTGGGTAATGCGATAAAGTATGCACCGGGTTCCGAAGAAATAAAGGTAGAGGCGTTTAAATCAGATGATGCGATCATAGTGAGTATTCAGGATAAAGGCATTGGCATTCCACAGGAAGAACTGACCAATATTTTTTCCCGCTTTTACAGGGTAAGCGGCCTTACTTCTACATTTGCAGGTTCAGGGATAGGGCTATATATCTCCTCACAAATTATTAGCAGGCATGGAGGAAAAATTTGGGCTGTCAGTGAGCTCAATAAGGGTTCAACGTTTTATTTTTCCATTCCCGCTTCAGTACAAAACTTGTAGCCTGGCGTCTGCTGTTGCCAGCCCGTAACTAAAAACAGCCCGTTTCTAAAGGTTGCTTATAATTGGCAAGTAAACTCGGTATTAGCGCGACTGCCCCGGAGAGCATAGACAAATGGTTTTTCTTTCTCAGCAACGTTTCACGAATCGCCATCCCTGTGGTGGCCCGTATCTTGACGAACCGGTTCAGAAATGAGGCTCGTGGTGGCACGAGAGTCATATCCTGTACCGTCATTGCGAATCGCCTTCCTCAATCATTATCATTCAGTAATCCTCTCAGGCGATGTGGCAATCTTCCCAATAAATCACCCTTATTCATAAAATGAGATTGCCACGTCGCAAAAAAATTTTACTTAAATAAAGGTGCTCATCAAATGCGCCTCGCACGTTAGTACCGTTATTGGGAATCGCTTTCCCAATCATCATCACTTCCGGAATCCTGTCAGGTGATGAAGCAATCTCATAATCCGGACTCACCTATATTACTTTCTTAGGATTAAAAAAATTACCTGTATAGTTATTTTAGGTTTTATCTATTAACCTGTATAGCTATTTCAGGACTAGACAAGTCCGGGGATGAAGCATAGATAAAGCATGGATAGTGTATGGATAGTGCATGGACACAGTATGAGGTGGAGATACAGAACGTTTGAGAAAACGGACTGAAAAACATCTCTGAAAAAACTTCTCTTTTTGCCTTTGCAGGTGTCTCTTCCCACAGTTCAAGGGAAAACGTGTGAAAAACCTTTTGAACAGAAAGAAAACCGGGTTCTTTCATCACAAAACAACTGCTTTCTGTTAACCTTTACATAACCTTAGAATAATGATTACTTAACACCTGCATAACATTGTAATAACATCCGAATAGTCTCTTTGCACCATTAAAAAAACGACGCATGAGATACCTTCTTTTACTCTTAATAACTGTTTTATTTTTCATCACCGGCTTTTCTCAAAACGCAAAAATTGAAGGAAAGATCACCGATTCAAAAACCAGCCAGCCTGTGAGCGGTGCTTCGGTTTCGATAGCCGGAAATGACAAAGGAGTGATCAGCGACCAGGACGGCCATTTTATAATCAGCGCGGGTTCTGAGTCCCACTTATCAATCAGAATCTCTTCTGTAGGGTACCGGACAAAATTGATAGAACAGGTAAAAGTTGCTGCCGGCGAGGTCATCAACCTCGATGTAGTTCTCGAAACAGCTGCTAAAACCGAAGAAGAAATTATTATCAGAACCACACGCCGCCAGGAAACTACTGCGGCGCTGATCGCTTATCAAAAAAATACCAACACGGTAGCACAGGTGGTTTCGGCAGAAACTATCAAAAGATCGCCAGATAAAAATACCGGAGAAATCTTAAAACGGGTGCCTGGCATTTCAATCCTTGAAGGCAAATATAGTATCGTAAGAGGCTTGAATGACCGCTACAATCAGACCATGCTGAATGGTATTTTAATGGGTACAACAGAGCCTGACAGAAAAACTTTTTCTTTTGATATTTTTCCTGCAGGAATGATTGACAACCTCATTATCAACAAGGCTTTTGTTCCGGAATTTTCAGGAGAATGGGCAGGAGGTTTGGTACAGGTAAATACCAAAGATGTTCCGGCAAAAGATTATCTGAATATTTCGATAGGAACCGGATTTAATATGCAAACAATTGGCAATGATTTTTATACTTACAAAGGTGGGAAGCTTGACTGGCTTGGCATAGATGATGGTTTTCGCGAAATTTCGGGTGCGCTTCCGGTGAAATCAAAATTTGCTTCCCTGGAAAGAGAAAATAAAAGCGGCCTGGGAAAACTATTTAAAAATGTTTGGAGCGCCGGTAAAAACACTTCTGATTTTTTGCCACAAATGAACAGGAGTTTTCAATTGAGCGGTGGAGTCAATAAGCGTCTTGGAAACAGCAGTAAGCTGGGCGCGGTACTGGCATTAAATTATAATCAATCCATTAAGCGTTCAGATTATTTGGTAAACAGGCTGTTTACGGTTCAGAGCGATGTTGCCGATATTTCTTACGATTACCAGGATAAAAAATACAGCCGCGATATTTTATGGGGCGGCCTTGCCAATTTTACCTTACAATTCGGAACAAATAATAAGATCTCTTTTAAAAATTTATTCAATGTAAACGCTGCTAATTATGTAACAGAAAGAACCGGTAAAGATTTTGATTTTATTCCAGGCGCCGGGGCAAATGTAAGGGCCACAGAGCTTGCGTTGAAAAGCAATATGTTTTTTAATACCTCACTTTCCGGAGATCACAACCTGTCTGGTTTAAAAACCAAATTACACTGGTACGGAAATTTTAATATTCTCGACCAATATATACCTGACCAGAGAAGAATTGAATACCTTCAGGATACGGCTGCAAACGCACCTTACAAATTACTGATCGGCGCTTCGCAAAGTTCTCAGAAGTCAGGAAGCAGGTATTATGGATTTTTGAACGATTATAATTATGCGGCCGGTGGCGATATTACCCGGTCATTCAAATTGTTTGCACACGATCAACAAATAAAAGGCGGCTATTTTTTCCAGGTAAAGGATCGCTTGTTTGATTCAAGGCCTTTTGCCATCTATCTTCCTTCCGATAACCCGGCATTGATCTTACTTCCTGCAGACAAGGTTTTCAGCCCTGAAAATTTTGGTGACGGTACCAATAATAAGTTTGGCTTCAATGAAATTGCTGGCGATCAATACCGCTACATTGCCAACACGATTTTAAACGCAGCATTTATTCAGTTGCAGAATCAATTCACTGATAAATTAAAAGCGACTTACGGATTAAGGGTAGAAAATTACGACCAGGTAACAGGCAGCATGAAACAAACTGACCATCGCCATTTGCATAAAGAAGTAGTTGATTATTTACCCGGGCTAAATCTTACTTACCAGGTAAATAAAAAGACCAGTTTAAGGCTCTCCGGCTCTCAAACAGTTATCCGCCCCGAGTTCAGGGAACTAAGCGACTTTGCTTTTTACGATTTCGATATGGGAGCAACGGTTACCGGCAACCGGGCTCTCGAACGTACAAAGGTTGCCAATGCTGATTTCAGATATGAAGTGTATCCCCGTGCCGGCGAATTATTCACGGTGGGTGTTTTTTATAAATATTTCAAAAACCCTATTGAGCTTTTTTACAATCCCGGTTCCGGAGGCGCCAGCACGTTCAATTATATCAACGCGGACAGGGCATACAGCTTTGGAGCAGAGTTAGAATTCAGAAAAAGACTTGACTTTTCAGAAGCGCTTAAAAACTTTGTTTTCCAGACCAATATTGCATATATCTATAACCGGGTTACCAAAAATGATGCAAACTTAGACAGGCCAATGCAGGGACAAAGCCCATATGTAATTAATGCATCCCTGCAGTATGATGTAGAAAAATATGGTTTAAATACCACCTTACTTTTTAACCAGATTGGCGACAGGATTTTTTATGTTGGGGGAAATGATTTCCCGCCAGTAACCGAACAGCATCGCCCTCTGCTCGATTTTCAGATTGCTAAAAAGATCCTGAAAAAAGCAGGTGAAGTAAAAATGAATATTTCAGACATTCTGAACTCAGACAATCTTTTTTATCTCGACATGAACCACAATAGAAAATATGATAAAAGCCGGGATGCTTTAGCGATAAAAAGAAAATATGGAAGTACGGTAAGCCTTACTTTTTCTTATAACATAAAATAAAAAACAAAACGAAAACTAAAAAAACATCAAATGAAAAAATTAATTTACCTGGCGCTTTTTGCAGTGATAACCGCTACAGGTTGCCGCAAAATCGAAGTAGATGGAAGCTCCGGCAATGGCAGCGAAAATGGAAATGGGAAGGGCAGTACCGAAAACACGATCCTTGAAGGCCGCATTTCAGAGAACAGAACGTTAAAAGCCGATTACCTATATAAGCTTCGCGGGCTTGTGTATGTTACCAATGGTGCGGTGCTAACGATAGAACCCGGGACAAAAATCGTTGGTGAAAAAGGAAGAAACGGAGGATTAATTGTCACCCGCAGTTGCAAAATAATTGCAGATGGGACGCCTGAAAAACCCATTGTTTTTACTTCTGAAGAGTCCAATCCGCAAAGAGGAGATTGGGCAGGTGTTGTGTTGTTGGGAAATGCCCCCACCAACGCGTCTTTTAATGGCCAGCAGGGAATTGGTGAAATAGAAGGAGGCATCAATAACAGTGACGGGCTTGGATTATATGGCCTGGGCGCCAGTTCTAATCCTGCAGATAACAGCGGCATTTTAAGGTATGTTCGGATTGAATATGCCGGCTATGCTTTTCTTCCTGATAAAGAAATTAACGGGCTCACTTTTGGCGGCGTTGGCAGTGGAACGATTGTAGATTATGTACAGGTTTCTTATGCGAATGACGATTCTTTTGAATGGTTTGGTGGCACGGTAAATTGCTCCCATCTTATCTCTTTCAGGGCGCTGGATGACGATTTTGATACTGACAATGGCTTTTCTGGCAAGGTGCAATTCGGGATTGCTCTTCGTGATTCTGCAGTTGCCGATATTTCAAAATCAGAAGCTTTTGAAAGTGATAATGATGCCAACGGAAGCCAGCTTTTACCGCAAACAAAAGCCATTTTTAGTAATATGACGGTGATTGGCCCAAGGCAGAACAGCAATAACATAGGAAACAGCTTGTTCCTCGCTGCCGCACAAATTCGCCGTAACTCTTCCATCTCTATTTTTAATTCTATCTTCATGGGATGGCCTGTTGGTTTGTTAATTGATGCAAGCAAAGGTTATCCGACAGATAATAATTTTGCTACCGGTTTGAATGTACAAAACACCATCATTGGGGGGTGCAATACGGCTGTGCAATATGCAGCCAGCACCACATCCCCGACCGGAGCTACCAACGCAACTATTCTGGATTGGTTTAATACCGCGTCTTTTGGAAATACCATTTTAAATGCAACAACCGATGTAAAACTTGGTGCACCGTTTAATTATGCAAATCCTGACTTTACTCCGCAAACAGGTTCACCCGCATTAACCGGAGCCGCATTTTCTCATTCAACTTTAGCAAGTGGATTTACTTCAGTAAACTACCGTGGAGCAGCAGGCGCAAATGATAATTGGTATAAAGGCTGGACAAAATTTCAATAAGCAAAAACTAAAGATTTAATACAAAAACAGGTATCTTCTCATGCTGTACCACCCGGCAATTCTGCCGGGTGGTTTTAAATTGTTGATATGAATTCCTTTTTATTAACAAGAATTGTATTGTCGATGCCGGCCTTTACCGGGCAATTCACGCACAAAATGTTTTACAAGCTTCAAAGTAAAAAAAGGTAAACAATAATTACGATTTCATAGAACGAAGACGCGCTTTTTCATAACTTCCCTAAATTGGGGTCAACATGGTTGAGAACAGAAACAAAAAAACGCATTATTTCTTCCTTTACTGGAATTGTTTTATTTATCCCTTGCCTTTCCATCGGACTTATACGAAACACCTGTGGTGATTCTGTTTTTATTGATAACAGGAATTTGGTCGTTAAACTAAATCTGAGGCGTACATTTACGCCCGGTGGAATTGCAGACGCTCACCGGTTCATAGAAAGTAATCCGGCGGGTGCACAAAGTGTTTGGGTTGTGTGTTGTCTTCTATTCTTTCAATAAACGCGTTGTTAGCTAAAAGTCATGCAATGATAGTTGTCGAAAACTTAGTCAAGCGATACAAAAATGCCATTGCGGTAGATAATATTTCATTTACCGTAAATGAAGGAGAAACCCTGGTATTATTGGGCACAAGCGGTTCCGGCAAAACCACCACATTGCGGATGATCAACCGGTTGACAGAACCATCTTCAGGTGTGGTTTTTATCAATGGTAACAACATTTTTGCCCAGCCAGCCGAAATACTTCGCAGAAACATTGGTTACGTACTGCAACATACGGGATTGTTTCCTCATTATACGGTCGCCGAAAACATTGCAATAGTGCCACAATTACTTCATTGGCACAACGACAGGATCAGGCAACAGACAATTGCACTCATGGAAAAACTGCAACTTCCGGTCAGCTACTTGGATGCCTATCCCGAACAACTAAGTGGCGGTCAGCAGCAAAGAGTAGGATTGGCAAGAGCATTAGCGGCTGATCCTCCTATTCTCTTGATGGATGAGCCTTTTGGGGCCCTGGATCCGATAACCCGGTCGGGTATACGGAAAGAATTTCTTGCCCTGGAAGATCTGAATCAAAAGACAGTCATTTTGGTAACTCATGATGTTCAGGAAGCGTTTGAACTCGGGGACCGGATATGTTTAATGGACCAGGGGAAAATTGTACAACAAGGGACACCCGCGGAACTTTTGTTTCACCCCGCAAATGATTTCGTGAGGCATTTTCTTGATGAGCAAAGATTGCAGCTGGAATTAAAAACGGTAAAGATAAAAGACATCTGGAGCCAGTTGGGAGATAGTACAGGTGACAGGCCAATTGCGAAAAAGACAATAAATTGGAGTGAAAGTTTATGGGACGTAATGGGATATTGGTCTTCGCCTGGTAACAAGGAGCAAACATTGAATCTTATGAATGAACAAACAAAGGAACAGAAGCATGTCGGGGTTTCTTCACTACTTGCCGCATTAAATCAATTCAAACAATTGTCATAAAAAATGGATGACACACAAAGCTTATGGCAGTTCATGCAACAACAATCAGATAAGTTGTTGAGCCAAACCATCACTCATATAGGGCTTACGTTTGCTTCTGTGCTTCTGGCGGTAATCATTGGTTTGCCACTCGGAATATGGATTTCAAAAAAAAGAATATTATCAGGTCCGGTGTTGGGTATTGCCGGTATTTTACAAACTATACCAAGCATCGCTTTGCTGGGCTTCATGATTCCTCTTTTAGGTATTGGCGCTTTACCTGCAATTGCGGTTCTTTTTTTATATGGCTTGTTACCGATCATACGCAATACGTACACAGGCATCACCGAAGTAAATGCTTCAATAAAGGATGCGGCAAAGGGAATGGGCATGACGGAAAGACAAATTCTTTTGAAGGTCGAACTTCCGCTCGCAATGCCGGTTATATTGGCCGGAATCAGAACAACTACGGTGATCTGCGTAGGCATAGCAACTTTAGCTGCCTTTATAGCTGCGGGCGGACTGGGTGAATTTATTTTCGCAGGTATCGCTTTGAATAACACTAATATGATTTTGGCAGGGGCAATACCATCGGCACTGCTGGCAATTGTATTGGATTTTCTGCTGTCAAGAGTGCAGCATCTGAAACTAAAGAATATGCGGAGAGTGGCCCTCACCTTGTTTATTTCCTTTTTGATTCTATCGTCCTTTTATATCATTCCTTCTGCCGGCAATAAACTGTTGGCAGGTTTTGAGCCTGAGTTTATGGGGCGTACAGATGGGTATCTCGGGTTAAAATCTGTATATCATCTCAACATTCCAACCCTGGTGGTGAGTGATGCGATTATGTATGAAGCCATTCATGAAAAGAAACTTGATGTAATAGGCGGCTATAGTACCGACGGCAGATTGAAGGCGTACGATCTGAAAGTTTTGGTGGATGATAAAACCATTTTTCCTCCCTACTATGCTGCACCTGTTATTCGTATGGATGTTTTGAACAGGCACCCGGAATTGAAAGAAGTGCTGAATCTGTTGGCAGGAGTAATTAATGATAGTGTGATGACTGAATTAAATTACCGGTCAGATTATCTCAAACAGTTGCCTGAAAAAGTAGCCAGGGACTTTTTGGTTTCCAAGGGGCTTTGGAAAGAACCGCAACCGGCAACCGGTCAAACTATCCGGATAGGCTCGAAGATTTTTGGTGAGCAGTATATACTTGCTGAAATGTACAGCATGCTCATAAGAGGAAATACCAATCTGAACGTGCAAACAAAAACCGGCCTGGGTGGTACAAAAATTTGTTTTGATGCACTGACGAATAACCAAATTGATTTTTATCCTGAATATACAGGCACAGGGCTCCTTGTGATTTTGAAAGCCCCGCAAAAAATCGTTGATACACTCATTCACGATAAAGAAAAAGTGTATGCCTATGTAAAACGGCGGTTCGAAAAACAATATCAGCTTACATGGCTAAAACCCATCGGGTTTAATAATACCTATGCCTTAATGATGCGAAGAAAGCAGGCAGATTTTTTAAAGATTAATACGATCACTGATTTAAAACATTATCTCGGCCATAAACGCTAAATGTAAGATGATCGTGGGCTGGCATATCAAATGATCCCTTTGCCAATGATTGCTAACCCGCTTCATTTTAAAATACTCGTTATAATGTTGGCAACGTTAAAAGCATAAGTAGTTGCTTAATTTGAATCCGGCAGCATGGAAATTCTTTTCTGCAATATTTGCGAAAAATGGAATTATAAAAAATAATTAATTCAGAAACAGATAAGAATGAATACCTTGCATTTTCTAAGACCATCAGAATAAAGGTTTCTCAACTATTTTCATTAGCCCTTACCCCCGACGATCTTCATTCCGCCCTGTTAAAATCATGTAAGCTTACCAGGCTTACTGTAAAGATTTTTTTCACTTTTAAATTTTAAAAACATGAAATTTTGTGCTCGAAATTCAGCCAGCAAACAATTGGCATGGTTCGTCGCTTTTGCGGCTTTATTATTTCTCTTTGAGGGATGCAAAAAAGGAAATGTATTTCCAAAACTTACTGTAAATACCGTTGCGTCCGGCCTTGCGGGACCAATCGGCATTGAAACAGATAACTACGGCAATATCTGGGTGTCGGAGGGCGGCACTTTCAAAGCACCTGATGAGAATGGTTCTACTGCGAATAATGATGGCAAAGTAGTGGTAATAACTCCCAAAGGACAGGTGTATGATGCAATCATTAATCTTTCTTCATTTCAGAACGTACACAGCGGCCAATTGCAGGGAACAGTGCATATGTTACGTGATGCCGGAAAACTGTACATACTTTCCGGGGATGGCATGTACACAGCAGACATATCTCATTTTAAACCCGGTGATAAACCAATAGATGCAAACACACTTCCTTATGAAGATATTGCTAAGTTTGCGTCTAATATTCCGAGTGCCAATAATCCGGAAAAGGATTCGCATCCTTACAATCTTACCAAGGGGCCGGATGGCGATTTGTACATTGCAGATGCGGGTGCCAATGCCATCATTCACAGACGCGGGCCGGGCAATTATTCGATACTTGCAGAAGTACCCGGATTTTCAAACCCTACCAATCCTTTATTCGGGCCACCAAATATTCAGGCGGTTCCTACTTCAATATGGTACGATGGACACAATTTTTTAGTGACTACATTAACCGGCTTCCCTTTCGTAAGTGGCTTAGCAGTTATTTATAAAATTTCCATGTCTGGTAATGTATCTGTTTACCAAAGTGGATTTACTACCCTGGTAGATTTGGCTGAAGGCAATGGCGAAGGGCACATTGCAGTGCAGCATGGCATCTTTAACCCCGCAACAGAATTTACCCCTAATTCAGGTTCTCTTGTATGGGCTAATGGCTCGGTTATTACAACCCTGGTGGGAGGCCTAAACCAGCCTGTTGGAATTAAACAGTATAATGATCATACATGGTACGTAACGAGTTTAGGTGATGGAACTGTTTTGAAGGTTAACGCCTACAATTGATAGCCAGGTTCAATTTTTCAAGAAAACATCACAGAAAGAAAGCAGGTCCCGATACAGGCCTGCTTTCTTATTGCCAAGGAGCAATATAGTCAGAGCCACAGCAAAGGCCGGCTGAAGTCAGAATCAAGCTTCATTGTTTAGTATCAATTCTTATTGCCCCGGATCTTCATTTATTTGAATGATGAAGTTGCTTTTTGTGCTTCGGTTTATCGAATTATAGAATAGGATAAAGCGTGGTTCGGAGACAGTAAAAGAAGAAATAAAGGTGATTTTGCTTTTGCTGAAAACAGGAAAAGTCACATCTCTTTGAAAAAAACGTTTGTTTCGGGAGACATTTTTTCAAAGGTCTTTACAAATGCCTAATTTTATGTTCTAAAAATAATATTGGTGAATACAATAAGGTCTGCTCTTGCTTCGGATGCTTCTTCTATCCTTGACATTTATGCCCCTTATATTTTAAATACCGCGGTCAGTTTTGAAACAGAAGTGCCGTCAAAGGAAAATTTTTCTCAAAGGATAATTACCAACCAGCAGGCCTATCCGTGGCTTGTTTATGAATCTGATGAAACAATCGGAGGTTACGCTTATGCGTCAGGCCACAGGGAAAGACCTGCGTATCAATGGTCAGTTGAAAGTTCTGTTTATGTGAATCATGATTTTCAACAAAAAGGAATCGCCACAAAGCTTTACAAAGTTTTATTTGAGATCTTAAAATACCAGGGTTGCAGAAATGTTTATGCCGGTATTACTTTGCCAAATGAAAAAAGTGTCCATTTTCATAAAAAGATGGGCTTTCACAAAATCGCTGATTATACAAATATTGGCTACAAACTCAATCGCTGGAATACCGTAAGCTGGTACCAGTTACAATTAAATGATTACAGCGACGCACCTGCGCCCTTTTTAAAGATGAAAGATATAGCAACCAATGATGTGGAGCGTATCTTAAATAAGCAATCTAAATAAAACAGCTGCGGTTTTATTCCTGCCAAAAGACTCATTCAGTCGGCCGTTTACGGCAAGCAGTTCGCCGTGGATTATTAATTGAAAAAATGTGTCCGCCTGGCAATCCACATCCGAAAATCATTTATTTCTCCTTTTTGACCACCTCTTCATAAGCACTACTCAACGCCTCCAATACAACAGCGCGTTCCACTTTTTTAAGCTCAAAAGTCGTCCAGCCACGGGTACCCCATTTATTCGGAACCGGGTAGATGGCTTTATCAAGTCTGCAAAAAATTTCCTGCTCCGGCAGCGATAATACGATATTGGCCGATTCACTTTTTTCGTGAAGAGTGGCAAATATTCTTTTGCCTTCCACCTTAAAGGCAGTTCTGTCAAAATGAGGTTGAGCCTGGGTTGCCTGGAACGATAATGCAAGGTTTTTAAATTCTTCTGTACTCATGAAAGATATTTACAAATTGGAATGAAGATAAAAATAAATCAAACGGTATTTTCATTGCAGAATAAAAAAAAGACTTATTTGTTCTTTTGCTGAAAGAGAAAGTTCCAATTCTGCAGGTGTTTATATTTTGATGAAACCATTTTTAAAAATATCAGATTGAGCTACCGGTGTTTATTTGTTCAATTTCTGCTTCACTGATATTCAGGTCAGATGCTGTTTTTTCTAATGAAGGCCTGGTCGTAAAAAAAAGCAAAATAAGAGCAATGGCTATTATCAGAAGTATATTAATCCTGGTAACAAAAAATAAAATAATAGCAAATAAAGTAGCAAACTCGGTCAACGCCCAGCGGGTAATACAGGCAGACCGGTAATCATTGAATTTTTCAGAAAGAGATTTGAGATCGCTGTTTATTTGTTCAAGCTTCCTGTTGAATAAAAGCTTTCCTCCAAGGTAGCCGGCAATACCGATTCCAATGCAAAGCAGAATGATTTGATTAGGATATGATTTGAATGAAGAAGTGTTTTGGGATTTACCGGTGTAGGCGATAATTGCCGCTATTGCCACGAATAATACTTGTCCTATAAGAAGAGCTTTATGTAAAATAAGCAGCGCCTTTATTTCCGGCGGATTTGTTTGTTGCATGATTGTTTAAATTAGTTAGTTTATATAACGGTTGGGATACAATAGCAATTGCAATAATAAAAGATTTTTTATGAAAATTAAATCCAGCGTTTCTTATTTACTTACGTTTCTTAATTTCTTTTTACAAAACTGTCCATGAATTTTCCACCGCTAATTTGTAATTTTAATAAATGGCTAATCTGATTTCCTTTACCGATAAAGGGCTTTTTTGCGAAGCGGGCAATTTTTATATCGATCCATGGCAGCCAGTAGAACGGGCACTGATCACGCACGCGCATAGTGATCATGCAAAACAGGGAAATCAGTTTTATTTATGCCACAAAAATTCAAAACCCATTCTTCAATTCAGACTGGGCGATAACAATTATCAGACAGTTGAATGGGGTGAAATGGTTTACATGAATGGGGTAAAAGTATCCTTTTATCCTGCAGGCCATATTATCGGATCTTCACAGATCAGGCTCGAATACAGAGGTGAAGTTTGGGTGGTGAGTGGCGATTATAAAAAAGAAGATGATGGAATTAGTGGAAAATTTGAGCCATTAAGGTGCCATACTTTTATCACAGAATCGACCTTCGGACTGCCCATTTATAAATGGAAGCCGCAGCAGGAAATCTACGATGATATCATTCACTGGATCAATAAAAATAAAGAAAACGGCAAAGCAAGTATTTTAATCGCCTACAGTGTGGGCAAGTCCCAGCGTGTGTTGCAGGCTTTGAAAGAAACTACCCAAACGATCTTTGCACATGGCGCTATTTACAACATGCAACAAACATTGATTGATGCCGGTTGGGATTTAAACCCGGTTGTAAGAATAACCCCTGAAACACCCAAAGATCTTTTGAAAGAAACCGTGGTTATTGCGCCGCCGGGAGCGGAAGGCACTTCATGGATGAAGAAATTTTACCCATATTCCATCGGCGTTTGCAGTGGCTGGATGCAGGTAAGGGGAAATGCGAGAAGAAGAAATGTAGATGCCGGATTTGCATTAAGCGACCACGCAGACTGGAATTCATTATTAACTACCGTGAAAGAAACAGGTGCAGAAAAAGTCTTTGTAACCCACGGTTTCCAGGCAGCATTCAGCCGTTACCTGAATGAAAAAAATTTAGCGATAGCGGCAGAAGTAAAAACACAATTTGGTGATGAAGATGAAGAAGCAAATTCGCCGCTCGAAATAAAAAATGAAGAACCGGAAAACGTATGAATGAAAGCATGGCCATAGATGAATCTAACAAAATATCAGGCTTACAACTGTTTGCAGAATTAGTGACGGAATTGAGTTCTTCAACCAAGACAAACGATAAACTTCAATCTCTCGTTGATTACTTTGCCACAGCACCTGATGCCGATAAAGTGTGGGTGATTGCCATTTTCAGTGGCAGAAGGCCGAGGCGTGCTGTCAATTCGAGGCTCATGCGTGAATGGTGTTTAGAGATCATTGACATTCCTGATTGGCTTTTTACTGAGTGCCATTCAACGGTGGGCGACTTTTCAGAAACACTTGCCCTGTTGCTTTCAGAAGTTGACATTATAAACCCTCAAAATGAAAATCTTTGTTTTTATTTAGAAAAATTTATCCAGATTGAAAAAGAAGATGAAAGCGTTAAAAAGAGATTTATTGTTGAAAGCTGGCAGCAAATGAATTCACAGGAAAAGTTTGTGTTTAATAAATTAATCACCGGAAGCTTCCGGGTGGGTGTTTCTCAAAAAACGATCGTAAATGCTCTGGCAAAAACGGTGGATCTTTCCCCGTCGGTAATTGCCCACCGGATTAGCGGAAACTGGGATCCGGCTACCACTGCTTTCAACGAATTATTGGGCGAAAACGCCTCCGTTACTGACTTTTCCAAGCCTTATCCATTTTATCTTGCTTATGCAATTGATGATAATGTGGAAAATCTGGGAGAGCCGGAACTATGGCAGGCTGAATGGAAATGGGATGGTATCCGTGGACAAATAATCAAACGAAATAATGAATTATTTGTATGGAGCCGGGGTGAGGAACTGATGACAGAGAAATTTCCGGAATATTTTATTTTAAATGATTTGTTACCAAATGGGATTGTTTTGGATGGCGAAATAATTCCGGCTGTAGATGGTAAACCCTTGCCCTTCGCAGTGTTGCAAACGCGAATCGGCAGAAAAAATATTTCAAAAAAACAATTGCGGGAAGCGCCAATCTGTTTTTTTGTTTATGATCTGTTGGAATACAGTAATCAGGATTGGCGGCAAAAACCCTTATCAGAAAGAAGAAAAAAGCTGGAAGAGATAATGCAGCCCATCCGCAATAAAGGCATTCAACTTTCACCAATTATTGATTTTAGTTCGTGGGACGAACTTGCAGCATTAAGAAAGACCTCCAGGGAGAAAAACAGCGAAGGAATCATGTTGAAAAGAAAAGATTCTGTTTATAAAACAGGCAGAAAAAGAGGGGATTGGTGGAAGTGGAAAATTGATCCCCTTACTATTGATTGTGTAATGGTGTATGCAGCAAAGGGAAGCGGAAGAAGAAGCAATCTTTATACAGATTACACCTTTGCAGTAAAGGATGGCGGGGAACTCATCACTTTTACAAAAGCTTATTCAGGCCTTACAGATAAAGAATTTGCCCAGATAGATTATTTTGTGAAAAGAAATTCGATTGAAAAATTCGGACCGGTAAGAACGGTAAAACCCGAGTTGGTTTTTGAGATTGCCTTTGAAGGAATTGCGGCAAGTAATCGCCACAAAAGCGGTGTGGCACTGCGTTTTCCCAGGATGAACCGCTGGAGAAAAGATAAAACTGTTGATGATATCAATACACTGGACGATTTAAAGGAGATGTTGAAGATATATGGGAAGTAGTGAATTGTGAATAGTGAATGGTAAATGAGTTGTTGAATTGTTTTATTGTTGAATTGTTTTATTGTTATTGCTAAATGCAGGAATTAAAAAATACAAAAGGGTATCAAATAATCAGTGAATGGCTTGCCGCCAAAGATTTTATTCCATTTGCCTTCCAGGAAGAAACGTGGCAGCATATCATTCATAAAAAATCAGGATTGGTAAATGCTCCAACCGGTTGCGGAAAAACTTTTTCTGTTTTTCTCGGTGCGGTGATTTCTTTTATAAACGACAATCCGGAAAATTATAAAACTAAAAATAAAAACGGCTTACAGCTTTTGTGGATAACGCCTTTGCGTGCACTGGCAAAAGATATTGGCAGAGCCATGGAAGAAGTCATTGCAGAATTGGAAATGAATTGGAAAGTGGGCATTCGAAATGGTGATACAAGTTTGAGTGATCGTGCAAAACAAAAAAGACAAATACCTGAAGTACTCATTATCACCCCGGAAAGCCTGCATCTTTTATTAGCCCAAAAAAACTATCCTGATTTTTTTAAAGAATTGAAAATTATTGCAGTTGACGAATGGCATGAATTGCTTGGAAGCAAGCGTGGAGTACAGGTGGAACTGGCCTTGTCAAGAATTGTGGCGTTAAGTGCAGCCTACAGCAAAACAACAAATAAGGCAAATTCTTATTCTTCTTCAAGCCTTAAGCCTGCTGCCTTCAGCTTTCAGCCTTCCCTCTGGGGCATCAGCGCCACCATCGGAAATCTGGAACAGGCCCAGGATGTTTTACTTTCTCCGCTCTCGCAATTTGGATTAAAGAAAATAGATTTCAAAACCGTTACTGAAGTTATTGACAAACATATTCAAATAGAATCCATCTTTCCCGATGAAATTTAAAAATATCCATGGGCGGGTCATTTAGGAATCAAGCTGGTAGAAAAAGTAATTCCGATCCTGATGAAAAGCCGCACGACACTGATTTTTATCAATACGCGGGGGATGAGTGAAATGTGGTACCAGGCTTTATTAAAAGCCTGTCCTGATCTGGCTGGCTCCATTGCATTGCATCATGGAAGTATAGAGCAGGATTTGCGGTTTTGGGTGGAAGACAATCTGCATTCGGGAAAATTAAAAGCCGTTGTATGCACTGCAAGCCTGGATCTTGGCGTAGATTTTCGTCCTGTTGAAACCGTAATCCAGGTAGGCTCGCCAAAAGGAGTTGCCCGTTTTTTACAACGGGCAGGAAGAAGCGGGCACGGCCCTGGCCAGGTAAGCAAAATCTATTTTTTGCCAACTCATTCTTTGGAATTAATTGAAGCCGCCGCTTTAAAAGAGGCAACAAAAAATAGATTAATTGAAAGTCGCGAACCACGGATTTTATGCTATGATGTGCTCATTCAATATTTAAGTACGCTTGCTGTATCTGATGGCTTCTATCCTGCCGGGATTTTTGAAGAAATAAAAGCGACATTTTGCTACCAGGAAATAACAAAAGATGAATGGAACCAGATTTTACACTTTATAACGGCCGGTGGTGTGGCTTTACAGCAATATGATGATTACAAAAAGATAGAAATTATTGATGGCCTTTATAAAATAAACAACCGGAGAATTGCCATGCGGCACCGGATGCATATTGGTACCATCGTGAGTGATCCGATGATGAAAGTAAAGTTTTTGAGCGGTGGTTTTGTTGGTGTGATTGAAGAATGGTTTATTGCCAGGATGAAGCCAGGCGATGTTTTTACACTGGCCGGAAGAACACTGGAATTTGTGATGATAAAAGATATGACCTGTATCGTCAGAAAATCGAATGCAAAAAAATCGATGATACCAAGCTGGCAGGGAGGCAGGATGTCGCTTTCGGCCAATTTAGGATTTATGCTTAGAAGAAAATTTGATGAAGCAGGATTGATAATTAAAAATGATCCCGATAGTTATCGGGAAAGAATGAAGAAT
>JBQCFO010000550.1:0-2903 GCA_051959055.1 Ginsengibacter sp.
ATTCATGGCGTTACGAGCAGCGGTAAAACGCAATTATATATTAAGGAAATAGAAAAATTTGTGAGTTGCGGAAAACAGGTTTTATATCTTCTTCCTGAGATTACACTCACGGCGCAAATCATACGAAGACTGCAACTTTACTTTGGAGGAAACATCGCCATTTATCATTCCAAGTTTAATAATAATGAAAGGGTAGAAATCTGGAATAAAATAAAAACAGGGGAATTAAAAATTATTCTTGGTGCCCGCAGCGCTTTATTTCTTCCGTTTAAAAATCTGGGTTTGATTGTAATTGATGAAGAACATGATCCTTCTTTCAAACAACAGGATCCTGCGCCACGCTACAATGCACGTGATGCTGCTGTTTATTACGCCTCTCTTTTTAATGCAAAAGTATTGATGGGGAGCGCCACGCCTTCGTTGGAAAGTTATTACAATGCGAAAAAAAATAAATATGGCCTGGTAACACTTACGGAGCGCTTCGGGGGAACTGAATTGCCTGAGATAAAAATTATAGATACCAAAACGGTGGCAGCTTCGAAAAAAGGGAAAGTGATGATTTCGCCGCAATTAAAAGCAGAAATTGAAGTTGCGTTGCAAAATGATCGACAGGTAATTCTTTTTCAAAACCGGCGTGGCTATGCTCCTTTTTTAATTTGTGGCACCTGTGGTTTTTTGCCTCATTGCGAAAATTGTTCTGTGTCATTAACGCTGCATAAATATTCGAACAAACTTCATTGCCATTATTGTGGAAATACTTATCCAAAGCTGGTTTCATGCCCCGCCTGCGGCAGTGTAAACTGGAAGGAAAAAAACTTCGGAACAGAAAAAATCGAAGAAGAATTGACCGAAGATTTTCCGAATAACCGGATTGCAAGAATGGATGTGGATTCGGTGAAAGGAAAGAATGCGCATGATACATTAATTAAATTATTTGAGCAGCATCGAATTGATATTCTTGCAGGAACACAAATGGTGGTAAAAGGTTTGGATTTTGAAAAAGTAAGCCTGGTAGGTATACTTGATGCGGATGGATTATTATCTTTTGCAGATTTTAGGGTGAATGAAAGAGCTTTCCAGCTAATGGAGCAGGTAAGTGGGAGAGCAGGCCGAAAATCCGCAAGGGGATTGGTTCTTATCCAGGCTTCAAAGATTGATCATCCTGTTTTATTATTTGTGCAGCAGCACGATTATATGAAGTTTTATGATTTTGAAATGGAGATGCGGAAACAATTTTTCTATCCGCCATTCAGTCGTTTAATCCGCATTACCTTAAAACACACCCTCAAAGAAGTAGTGTTTGAAGCGGCTGATATCTTAACCAATTCATTAGAAAAAGATTTTGCACATTTGGTTGGGCCTGCTGCTCCGGTTGTCAATAGAATCAGAAACATGTATTTGATGGAGATCCTTATAAAACTGCAAAAAGATGCAGCCCATTTGCAGATTCAAAAAAAAGTTATCAGCAATCACATAGATGTTTTAAAAGCAGAAAAAAGATTCAGAAGCGTGGTGGTGATTCCGGATGTTGATCCGTTTTAAATTGCTTTGTTGAAATACAAATTCACTTTATTTATTTGTTTACCGGTTCTTTCACGCAAAGTTTATTATTCCTTTGAAGCGATATATTCTCTTGCCATTTCCATCATTTCCTTGTAGGTATAATAATGCACATTATGCCTTTTTTGTTTGCTTGCATAAACCATGGCCCGTGCAACATTATCAGCGCCAATAGCATGGTATTTTTTTAATGGACCCAAAAATAAAAACGAAATGATATCAAGAATGGCTTGAATAACTTCTTCTCCAATCCTTGTTTCTTTTCTGTTTCCATTTAATACAGAAGGTTGAAAAATATCAAGGCTTTCAAAATGAAATTGCTTTAACGCATTTTCTGTTTTCCCTTTTAATTGCAGATAAAAATTAGAAGAATTTTCATTTGCTCCAATTGCCGAAACAATCAAAAATTTTTTATAACCTTTTGAAATGCCTATTTGTGCTGCATTTACAGGTATATCGTAATCTATTTGTTTATATAAATTTTTATCACCTTTTACTTTTTTTTGCGTGGTACCGATGCAACAAAAAATTACATCTCCTTCGCCAAACTTTTTCGTGTAATCATCAAAGTTGGTAAAGTCCACTATTTTTTGTTCCAGTTTCGGGTGAATGATGTTTACGTTTCTGCGGGCTAATACCCTTACAGTTTTAAAATGATCATCTTTCAACAATTCTTCTACAACCAAATTTCCTGTTAATCCTGTAGCGCCGATGATAACTGCTGTAAATTCATTCATATTTAGTTATTTTACCGGTATTTAAAATATTATGCAAATTCAAAAAGATTTTTCACTAAAAAAATACAATACGTTTGGTATAAACGCGATTGCCAGGTATTTCACGACATTTTTTTTAGAAGAAGAATTAAAATCAATTATCGAAAATAATAAAAAGATCAAATCGAAAATGATTCTTGGAGGTGGGAGCAATATTCTTTTTACTAAAGATTATGACGGCCTCATCCTCAAAAATGAAATTTCCGGCATAAGCATCATAAAGGAGGATACAAATAATGTTTACATCAAAGCAGGTGCGGGTATAAGGTGGCACGATTTAGTGATGTTTTGTGTGAAACGAAATCTCGGTGGCCTGGAAAATCTTTCTTTGATTCCCGGTAATGTCGGCGCTGCTCCCATGCAAAATATCGGCGCTTATGGGGTGGAGATAAAAGACGTTTTTCGTGAACTGGAAGCATTTCATTTAAAGGAAAAAGAAATACAAAAATTTTCATCTGACGATTGCAGATTTGGGTATCGCGACAGCATTTTTAAAAGTAAATATAAGGATCAGTATGCCATTTTAAATGTTACATTCCGCTTATCCAAAAAACCTGTTTTTAATAT
>JBQCFO010000551.1:0-5406 GCA_051959055.1 Ginsengibacter sp.
AAATTCACGCTGGTAAATCCGACGGGGCTTCTGATATCAAAAATATAAATCCGTGGTATTATTTCTTTTACTGAAAAAAGAATTAAGAATCGTTACGCATAATACGGACTGATCAATAAATAAACAGCAACTCCACTAATCGCTACGTAAAACCAGATTGGCCAGGTAATTCTTGCAAGTTTTTTATGTTTTTCATAATCGCCGCTCAAGGCACGGTAAGCTGTAAATAGAATAAATGGAAGAATAATTCCGGCAAGCGGAATGTGAGTAAGGAGAATAAAATAATAAACATACCTCAAAGAACCGGCAAATTTTTTTTCGTCCAAACTAACTATTCCATCATGATTCAAATCTCCGAATTTAGTTTCACCGCTTAACAGGTGATGGCAAACATACGAGATTAAAAAAAGGACAGAAAGAATGATGGCTGCAATCATAATTTTTTTATGAAGCACATACTTTTTAGATTTTACAGCAATTAGGGCTAAAAGCAACAGGATGGCAACAATAGAGTTTATAACAGCATTGAAAGTAGCAAAAATATGCGGGTCAAAATTGATCTTCAGATTCAATTTTGAACCGGAAAGAAAAGCAATTCCCATAAAAATAATAAAGGAAACTGTCCAGATTAAAATACGTGCCTGCCGGTCATTCTTTTTAAATACAGGTTTTGGGAAACGATTTCTCTCATCCATTACGGAGTGGTTGTTTTTCCTTTCAAAAGGTCACGAAAAAAATCTGCAAAGGTTCTTTTTCTGTCTTTTTCCAGCATGAGCAATGGGATATCACGAACCAGTTTTGACTGAGCAACAGAATCCAAACCATTGAACCAACCCCTGACAACCCGGTTTTTATCCAAAAGGAAAAAATTTTCGGTATGTACAAAAGCGGTATCAATATTCACATCAGCCACACTTGCCTTTATTTCTTTCAGCGCAAAAGTATAGATACTATCGCGATTTCCTGTAGCCAGCCACCAGCTATCAGGATTTACATCAAATTTTTGCGCCCATTTTCTTAATTGTTGAACAGAATCGTGAGTAGGATCAATTGAAATAGAAACAAACTGGACAATTGAATCATTATTGGGAAAAGAGCTTTGTAACTTTTTCATCGATTTTGCCAGCTGGGGACAAATTGTAGGACATCTCGTGAAAAAGAAATCAAGCACAATAATTTTTCCTTTTAAATCGTCTAGTGAAACCTGTTCCCCCAATTGATTTGTAAAGTGCAGATTGCTCACCTGGTGCCAAACGGTATCATAAGTTGTCTTGCCATTTTTTTGTACCACATTTACGCTATCATAAAAATAACGTTGAGGCATCTGCACCGCACCTGTACTGTAATAACTTACTAATAAATACCCAGTTAAAGGTAGAAAAATGGCAACAAGAAAAGCAATAAAAGATTTTTTGTTCATACTTTTTTTCTAAAAGCAAAATTAGCCATTGCAAAGGGCAATAGCTAATTTAAAAATTGTTAATCTGAAGTAGAATCGCTAATCCAATTTCTTTTCATGTTTTTCTGCAGGAGCTTCCAATGGTACAGTATGGTAATTTTTGGGCTGTACGTATTTTCTACTTCCGGCATCTGTATTTCTTAATGTTCTGAAAGATGCACCGTCAGCAATAAAAGCGGTAATGAACCAGATAAATAAAGTAGTTGGTATTGCCAAAGTTAAAATAAAGGTGCGCACTTCGTCGCCCAGGTGCATAAAGATGGAGATAATATAAAAAGCTTTTCCAAGAGTAAGAATACAAATTACTCCCTTAATTATCAAAACCAACAGATTGCTGTAATCCGGATTCATTTCGATGTAATAAATGGTCAATCCGAGAGCAAGTTCAATAATGGTAAGGATCAATAAAACCCAAAATGCTTTCCAGATTCTTTTTACATGAGCGATATCAGCATCTGTAGTTGGTAGTTGTGTTGTTATTTCAGCAGACATAATTTTTCTTTAAAAATCTATAAATAAATTTGAATCAGTTTCTTTTTGAAAATTAAATAAGATAAAAACAAAGGAATACAAATACCCATACCAAATCTACAAAGTGCCAGTATAATCCCGCTTTTTCAATCATTTCGTAATGTCCGCGTTTTGCAAAATCCCCTCTTTTTGTTTTGATAAGCATTATTATATTTACGATTACACCGGTGAAAACGTGAAAGCCATGAAATCCGGTGATGCCAAAGAAATAACCGCCAAAAGCTACAGGGCCGGGTGTTGCTACCAATTGTCCATTGTGCATTACCATTGGCCCCCACGGATTGTGACTTACCGTAGTACCCCATTTTTCTATTACTCCATTTACCAATACGTCGTGCTGCGTGGTGATTAACCCGGTCCATTCGTATGCCTGGCAACCCAGAAATGCAAGTCCGCCAAGAATGGTTAAAAACAACCATTTTTCTACGGCTTTCTGGTTCATTTTATGTCCCTGATGTACTGCCAAAACCATTGTAACGGAACTGAAAATGAGAATAAAAGTCATCAGGCTTACAAATGCCAAAGGCAGGTGCGCTTCTGTAAATGGAAATTCGTTGAATACATAATTGTGATCTACCCAATTATTCAAACTAAAACGGATGGATCCGTAAGAGATCAAAAATGCGCCAAATGTAAATGAATCACTCATCAAAAAGAACCACATCATCATTTTTCCATAACTTACATTAAAAGGGCTTCTTCCACCCGCCCACATCTTTGTTTTTGTTTTTGCTATCGCCGTTTGCATTTATTAAAGTTAAAATGGTTAATCAAAAATAAAATTGTTTGTTATTTGTTTGTTTACTGCCGTTCATTTTTTTGGAATGACACCACCTATTTTAAAGACGTATTTAATCATCGAAAGCATTCCAATAAAAACTTATCACACTACCGACAAAAAAAGCAATAAATATATCCACAAAAGATCTACAAAATGCCAGTATGTATTCATTAGATCGATGTAAACCGGATTATAATTTTTTCGTCTTTTGCTAAATGATTTTAAATACATGACCACCAGTGCCACTACCCCCCCTGCCACATGAACTGCATGCAACCCGACTATAATATATAAAAACGAAAACGAAACATTCCGGGTGAGGGTGATTCCGCTCGCCCAAAGCTGCTTAAATCCGGCGTATTGCAAACACACAAAGGCGATACCAAATATTGCAGTTAGAAAAAGCAACCTTTTGTATTGCTTCATTTCGCGGTTCACAAAAGCTTTGCGTGTAAGCATAAGGGTAATACTACTAAGAATAATAACCGCAGTAGAGTAATAAAATATAACTGGTATATCAAAAGTGAGCCAATTTGCCTGATTACGTTTTACAATATAAGCACTGCTCAATCCTGCAAACATCATTACTATGCTGGCGCACCCGGCCCACATAACAAACTTCAGTGGGTGTATTCTGTTTTTTTCCTGTTTCATCACAGCAATCATAATACGTACTTTATTTTCAAAACAATTTATTTATTAATAATTTTTTTCTACACCTTATCTAGTAACAAAGCAAGAAAAACGATCATCAGGTAAAAATATGAACTGAACATCACTTTTCGCGCTGCAGCTACATTCATTTTTATTACCAGATTTATACTTACATAGACCATCCAGAAATTGCACACCAGCAAAATCCAAAATGCGAGAATGCCGCTGATATCAAAGTAGTAAGGCAACATCCCAACCGGTACCATCAACATGGAATAAATTACCGTCTGCATTGCTGTAAATTTTGTAGGCCCTTCTTCACTTGGCAATAATTTGAATCCTGCTTTTTGATAATCTTTATGCGCTACCCAGGCTATAGCCCAGAAATGAGGGAACTGCCATAAAAACTGAATCGCGAATAAAATATAACCACCATAATTAAAGAAAGTATGCGTTTCGCCTGTTGCCAGGATACCTTGAAATGTAGCAAAAGGGCTAATCAATCCTGTGCCGGCTACCCAGCCGATCAGGCAGGGTAAAGCTCCCGGGAAAGCGCCAACCAATACTGAAATTGAATTTACTCTTTTTAAAGGCGTATAAATAAATGCGTATAAAAATAAACTGAACAGCGAGATGAGCGCGCTTGCAAAATTGAACCAATACCACATGATGATAATTCCAACAGCTCCGGTAATAATGGCAAAAGTCCACGCTTCATTCACACTCATTCTACCTGAAGCAACCGGCCGGCCGGAAGTTCGTTTCATTAATGCATCTGTTTTTCTTTCTACTGTCTGATTGATTGCATTAGCGGAACCCGTAACACACATTCCTGCAAAAAATAATACAATAACCGATGCTAAATTGAATTGAATATTTGGTGCGAGTAAATAACAAACTACGCAACTAAATACCACCATGAAGCTTAACGTGAATTTGATTAAAATATAATAATCTTTCACTTTGCTTGCCAGCGTATAAGAAGCGGAATGAGGAATTATCGTTACCGTTTTATGCATCAAAAAATTCTTTTTAAAAAAAGCCCTGAATAAACAGGGCTATTGATTCAGAAAATATTAAATAATATATTTTTAACCCTTAATGCTTGCTTTCATCAGCACCTATCGGTTCTGTCTGAGCTATAAAATCTCTGCCATCTTTACCGTCATCATAAGGCCAGCGATGTACTTCAGGAACCTCGCTAATCCAGTTGCCGTGTGGTGGATGAACAGGTGTTGTCCATTCTAGGGTAGTAGAATGCCACGGATTTTTATTGCGATCCGTAACTTTTCTGCCTTTATACATCGAATAGAAAAAGTTGAAAATAAATAAAAACTGAGCAGCAAAGACAACGATTGCTGAAATACTGATAAATGTATTGAGGCCTGTAAACATCTTAAAAGACTCCCAATTGCTGAAATCGTAGTAACGGCGCGGCATACCTGCTAGCCCCTCATAGTGCATCGGCCAGAAGATGAAATAAGCTCCTACCATTGAAATCCAAAAGTGCAGATAGGCAAGCGTATTATTCATAAATCTTCCAAACATTTTAGGATACCAATGATAAACACCAGCAAACATTCCAAACATAGAGGCTACTCCCATCACCAGATGGAAATGCGCAATTACAAAATAAGTATCATGCAAATGAAAATCAAGCGCCGAATTGCCCAGCCAGATTCCGGTTAATCCCCCGGAAATAAATAAACTTACAAAGCCAATTGCAAACAACATCGCCGGAGTGAAATGTATATTTCCCTTCCACAAAGTCGTAAGCCAGTTAAATACTTTAATGGCTGATGGCACCGCAATCAATAAAGTAAACAGAACAAAGAAAGATCCAAGAAATGGATTCAAACCCGAAACGAACATATGATGTGCCCAAACGAGAAATGAAAGAGAAGCAATTGCAAAGAAAGATCCGACCATGGCCATGTAGCCGAAAATAGGTTTTCTTGAATTAGTAGAAATTACTTCAGAT
>JBQCFO010000552.1:0-4609 GCA_051959055.1 Ginsengibacter sp.
TAAACTAATTGATGACACGGCAATTCTTGATGAAGCTGAATTGTGTAAAGCGCTTGAGATTAAAAACAAGATTCATTTTTCAGGCCTTAAAGCTTATCTCCATAAAGACATTCTGGATACACTGGTATTTCAAAAAAGAAACTATTCTGTAGATACGCAGTTGTATCTGATGCAGGAACAAATAAAGACCCTTCAGGAAAAAAAGCTGTTATATCTCGCTCAAAAACTTTGCAAAAAAGCAGTAGCACTTGCTATGCAATATGAAAAATTCCATTCCCTGGTATTATTGCTTCATTTACAAAACAAGGTGCTCGAATACAAAGATTATAAGCAATTTAAGGAAACTACAGGGAACATCTTTTCAACTTTGAAAAACGCTATGGATTTGCACCAGCTTTATGCTGAGAACAGATTTTTATATGAAAAAGTAAGGCTTCTTACTTACCGCTCCTGGCTACCCATTACTACTGATGAATTAGAGGAAATAGAAAAGGCAAAAAATCTTCTCGCACAGGTAAAGCCCGCTAACGAGAAGCAACCATTGATTTCTTTATTTTATTTGAATACATTGGCATTATGTCAATATATGCTTCATGAAAATGAAGCCTGTACAAACACCTGCAGGAATATATTTAATTTATGGAGCAATTGTGCGCATTTGGTTAATGAATATCCCCTTCTTTTTCTCAATTCGGTCAACACGGCTTGTTACAATGATTTTTTATGTAACAATATTGACCAGGCGCAGGAAAATATATTTGGTTATGGGCAAATCGCAAAGGCGCATTTACAAAATGAAGTATACTGTAAGCATTTTGAAGTCATTCAATTCAATACTCAATTAAAGGTATACCTTAAAACTGCTCAGTTTGACCAGGTGAAAATTTTGATTGAAAACAAAGCGGAAATGATATTTAATTATTCTGCCGAAATTTTATCACCGGCCGAACAGTTGTCTATAAAAGGCTCGGTTTGCATTTCTTATTTTGTAATGGAGGAATGGGATCATGCGGAAACTCTGCTGTCACTGATTAAGGAGCAAAACCAGCAAATAAACCGCGAAGATATTTTGTATTTTTCTTTGTTATTTTATCCGGTTATTCTTTATGAAAAAAAAGAATGGGCACGCTTGGATAGCGTATTAAAATCTGCATACCATTTTTTATACGCCCGCAAAAAACTGCGGCCATTCGAACGTGAACTCATGTTGTTCCTGGGACATTTATCTGCTGCGGAATCAAAACGAAGCGCTAATCAACTGATTCAGAATTTCCTTGAACGTCTGAATAAATACAGAAACGATTCTGATAAAAATCGCTACTTTCTTTATTTTAATTATTATGGATGGCTGGAAAGTAAAGTGATGAATCTCCGGTACATGGATTATTTAAAGGAACAGATAAAGCCGGTGGAAGAAATGAGCAAGCTGGAAGTAGCTGGTAGCAAGTAGGCAGATGTAAGTAGCAAGTCAAGGCAGTTATTTTTCTTCTCCTTCAACAGGTGCTTTTTCTATTACTACTCTCAAATCTGAAATACTAACGGTAATTGGAATAGCGCCAACCTGCACTACAGCCTTTTTCCCGCGGATATTAGTTACGATTCCTACCTGCCGGTTTGTGATCATAATTACTTTATCGCCTTGTTTTACCGCTTCATTTATCTCCATATATTTGCTGTCAATCTTCTTTTGCTTTTTCTGCAGAATTTGTTTTTCTGGTTGTTTAAAAAGCAATGCCTGCATCGTTTTTATAACTTTGGTTTTATCATCAGATTTTTTCCACTCTGCAAGAATCGATTTTAATTTCCGATCCATTTCTTTCAGATAAACAAACTTCGCTTCATTGATTTGATTCTGTTCTTTTAATAATTCTATTTGTTGTTTGTGCTTTTCTTTTTGGATCACCTGCTGCATTTCTTTTTGCAGCTTTTCATTTTCTTTCAACAGTTTGTCGAGCTTCTTTTTTTCTGCCTGGATTTGTTGCATATCCTGCTCCGTACTGTTCAATAGCTTATCCAGCGAGAAATGATTTTCATCCACCAATTTTCTTGCTCTGTCAATCAAATTTTGAGAAAGGCCAATGCGCTCAGCAATAGAAAAAGTATAGGAGCTGCCTGGCTTTCCAATTGCCAATTGATAAAGAGGTTTAAGATTTTTTTCATCAAAAGCCATCGCGCCATTAATGATTCCATTCACTTTATTGGCCATTACTTTCAGATTCAGGTAATGCGTGGTTACAATTCCGAAAGCATGTTTTTTTGCAAGTTCTTCCATGATGACTTCTGCAAATGCGCCGCCGAGGTTCGGATCGCTTCCACTGCCCAGTTCGTCTATGAAAAACAGCGTCTTTCCATTGGCGTTTTCCATAAAATATTTCATGTGAATCAGGTGGGAAGAATAAGTGCTTAACTCAAATTCGAGACTTTGCGTATCACCAATATGAATCATCAGTTGTTTGAAAATTCCAAACTCGCTGTCTTTGTCGCACGAAACCAACAGGCCACTTTGCAGCATCATTTGCAATAAGCCAACAGTTTTTAATGTCACCGTTTTGCCACCGGCATTTGGCCCGCTGATTACCAGGATCCGGTTCTTATCATCTAAAGAAAGGTTCACCGGAACAGTTGGTTTTTGCAATTTCCGGTTGTAAATAAAAAGCAACGGATGAAGCGCATTTTTTAAATTTACAATCGCCTTATCGTGCAGCGCTGGCAGGTTGCCGTGATAGTCCAAAGCCAACCGTGACTTGGCTCTTATAAAATCATACTCGCCGATTATTTCATGATAAACGGTAAGCAAAGAATGATAGGCACGCATTTTAGACGTCAGTTTTTGAAGAATGATATTTACTTCTTTGCGCTCTTCATTTTCCAAAGAAAAAATGTCATTGTTCAAATGCGTGGTTTCTTCAGGTTCGATAAATGAGGTTCTGCGACTGTCGCTTTCGCCATGCAAAATTCCTTTTACCATTCTTTTTTGTTCTGCAAAAACAGCCAATACTTTGCGGCCATTCATAAAGCTTTCTTCGATGTCTGTCAGATAACCTTGCTTTCTCAATTTGCTCACAATGCGGTCAAAAACTCTTTTCAGTTCTGTTCTTTTTTTGTACAAAGACATCCTGATCGAAGCTAGTTTTTCAGATGCGCTGTCTTTTACAATGCCGTATTCATCAAGGATCTCATCAATTAATTTAGCAATTGTTTTTTCAAAATAAGTTTGGTCAATGATTAATGCGAGAGAAGGATAAGCGACCTTTCTATCAGGAGAAAACCATCGGAAGATTTGCTGAATCGCATTTGCCAGTTTCTTTATTTGCAGAAACTGTTCGCCGGAAAGTATTGATGCCTCAATGCTTAACAATTTTAATTCTTTTGAAAGATTTAAAACAGCATCGTCAGGAAAATACAAATGATTTTCAAAGAGTAATTTGTATTCGTGTGTTTGTAAAAGCTGTGGTTCGATAAATTTTTTATGAGTATGAATGCGTAATTCAAAAGCCCTTCTGCGCGCATATTCTGAACGGCAATGTGCCGCCAGCAACTCCTTAATTTTATCGAACTCTAACTGATGAGAGGCAGATTCAGGAAAAAGTTTCATGTACTGGGTGGTAAACGGATTTGTAAATTATTGCCGTAATAAATTATTTGATTATTGAATGATTAAATTGTTTTCTAAACGACTCTTGCATTTTAATTCACTATTAAATTGTTTGTAAAAGTAAAACAATCTTTTTTAGGTGCATGTTTTCCGGACAGATAAACGGCAACAGACCACCAAATAATTCGCTTTTGTATTTTCACATTCAAACTGCTCGGTTATTGGTAAAAGAACAGATTGCGATTTCGAACAATTAACCTTAGTAAAAAAGCGATTAGGATTAAGCTCACCAACCTTATTATCTTATTTTTTGTTTAATGGCATAGAAGGTAATAAGGAGTAGACAGGGATCAGCAATTTTTTTTTACTAAAATTACGCTGTAAAGTATTCACGTACTCCTAACCATTCTAAACCATCTATTCCATCAGATCTTCCTATTCCATCAGATCTTCCATTATCTTCTTTGTGTTTTCAAAACTGGTATGCTGATATGCACGGATGCCGGCTTTTTTTGCAGCTTCTACCAACATAAAACGGTCATCAAAATAAATGCATTCTTCAGGTTTGGCCTGTGCGATTCCAAGGGCCAGATGAAAAATTCCGGGATCAGGCTTGCGCATTCCAACCTCGCATGAAGAAATAAAAGCATCAAAAAAATCATGCAGTTTAAATTTATTGATGCGGTATTCATTCAATTCGCGTGGTTCATTATTAATCGAAATCACTTTGATATTTTCATGTTTATTTTTCCAGGCTGTCATCCAGGGAAGCATGTCAGGAAGCAGGACAGATTGAGCATACATAAACTCCTTAAATTCTTCTCTGCTGAAATCTCTCTTTTCTGTAAAAACAACCGTATTAAGATAATCATCGAGACTAATTTTGCCCATTTCATAAACATTAAAAATAAAATCGTGTAGGATATCCATCTCTTCATAATTGAGATTGAATTTTTTAGCAGCAGCCATTCTTGACAAATGACCCCATCCGTTTGTAAGCAGTACTCCGCCTAT
>JBQCFO010000553.1:0-3670 GCA_051959055.1 Ginsengibacter sp.
TATAAATCAACGAGTTCCTGAAACAATTTCGCAGATAATATAATAGAAGCTCCTGCTATCGCCGTATCACCATTTGCAAGCCCCTTTACTTCTACCTGATGAAGATCAAAAAGAACGTTATAATGATTCTGGAACAATGCATCTCCAAACGTGTAATCTATATTATAGGAGACAAGGTTTTGTTGGGGTACAAAACCACCATTTGGGGCGGTATATCCCATCCATTGATCCAGGAAACCAAAATTACCACTTGCGGCTCTCTGTCCTACGGCATTTTCTGCCTGCGGGAATATTAGTTCAGCTGTCACATTTGCATCCGTTACCCGGTTTGGATCATTATTTACATCGAGGTAGCTTTTTTTACAACCAGAGCAAAGAAAAATGCCCCAGGAAGCAAGGATAAAAACAAAGCGCTTATTTAGTATATGTGTCATTAATTAAAATTTTAAAAATTATTTAAAATTGTACAGTTAAAGAGCCACCAAACATTCTTGAAGCAGGAGATTGAAAACCACTTGCAAGACCAAAAGTGTTTCCGGTAGTAGAGTAATTAAATTCAGGATCACCCCATAGATTGGATTTAGGCACAAAAAGAAATAAATTCTTACCAACAGCCGCTACAGTTATTCTTTTTATAACTTTTCCATTACCAATCCATTTTAAAGGAATATTATAAGAAATGTTAAGTTCTCGTAATCTCCAGGCAGCGGCACTTGCAAAATAATTTGTTGCAATTCCCACTCTTGTGTTTTCGCCATTAAAAAAGCCATAGTTACCATCCTGAATTACCCTATTGGTATTCGGAACATATTTCCCATCGCTTAAATAAACAGAGTTAGGAAAAACAAATCTTTTGCGACCATATTCTGCACTGGCGGCAGAAATACCCGCAAAATCTTCATCCGGCCCTAAACCCGAATAGAAATCATTGCCACCTTTATAATCCCATGTCATGGTCAATGAAAAATTACCAATGGAAAAGGAAGGAGTTATGCCTACTATCCAAAGTGGCAAGGTTCTTCCTTTAATAACCAGAGATGGAGCTTGAGTAGGATTTCCCAATGCATCTACGATAACTTTTCCGGTAGCCGAATCCCTCAAATAATCAGTCATTTGAAACGCAAAAGCCGGCATTCCTACAACAGCAATATTATTTACGGTAGGAGAGTTGGCTGCATTTTGAATAAACCCACTGTTTCCACCAATAATAACAGGAACATTCCCTAATGTGCTGGTAACTTTATTATTATTATAGGTAGCATTGATTTTAAGGTCGATTCTGCCTTTACCAATTTTAATTAAAGGTGTTAATCCCAAATCCATTTCAACTCCATAATTTTCAAATGCAGCGGCATTGGCTAAGCCAGTCGTGTAACCTGTAGTTGAAGATTGAGATACCTGTAAAATCTGATTGGTGTTATTTTGAAAGAAATAAGTTGCATCAACATTAATACGGTTTTTGAGGAAACCCAATTCAATACCCGCCTCCTTCGTATTTACAAATTCAGGCTTTAAATTCGTACTCGGAATGGTTGCATTTGCTGTAAAGCCAACTGTACTTCCAAAAGGAAATCCTGCAGGTTGAGAATAAGTCGCTTGTAAAGAATATGGATTAAGATTTACGTTACCTGATTTTGAAATCGCTCCCCGTACTTTTAAATAAGATATCCAGCTACTATTTTCTATTGCCGGAATAGCGTCTGAAAGAACCAATGATACATTTGCAGCCGGATAGAAGAAAGAGCGATTCTGTGCTAAAAGCCTGCTATCCCAGTCATTTCTGCCAGTAAATTCTACGTTTGCCCAACGTTTATAGCTAAATCCTATGGTGCCATAAGCAGAAAGTAACTTCGATTCAATATAATAATTGTTGTTAGGATATAAGGGTACATTCGCATCTCCACTTCGAACAGCCACGTTATAAAGATAGGGTACAACTAAATTGTTACCACCTACTGCCACATCCCTTGAGCGGCTGTCACGAAGAGAACCACCAAGAATGTACCGCACAGAAAAATCATTAACAATATTATGGTCTCCACTAAGAAAATAATCAAGATTTATTCTGGATGTGTATGCCTGGTCGGTAAATACACTTCCTAGTCTGTTTGAATACTGCACGGCATTACGGTTTGCTGCCGCCCAATCTGAAACAACTACTGGTGCATTTGTGTTTACCTGATTAGTAAATGAAAGATTGCTACTAACTCTTGCAGTTGCTTTAAGCCATGGGAATAACTGATAATTAACAGTTACGTTTCCCAATAAATCATCTTCTCTGCCTTTTGCACGAATATTTTTTATGAGCCAATAAGGGTTAACAGCGTATTCATCATAGTAATTAGAAAACTGGCCATACTTACTATTGAGGTCTTTGTAACTCAACAACGGAGCATTATTAGCCACTTGCTCTATTAACAAAAAAAGACCTCCATCATATGCACCTGGGAATGAATTTTGAAATCCGCTTTCATTAACTACATCAAAATTTGATAGTATATAATTTAAGCCATAATTAACGGAAAATTTCCCATAAGTTTTGCCACCGTTAAACCTGAAACTTGTACGACGATTAACATCATCAGGAACCAATCCCTTTATATTGGCATCTTCAATGCTTAAATAAAAGTCTTCGCCGGCAATAGATGCTGAATTCTGGAAGGTTAACCCGGTATTGAAAAATTTAATTTTATCCTTGTAATGACTGTTATCATATGGTACCATTTGTTGAGACCCGTCTTCTAAAACTGGTCCGAGAGGTTTAATTGTACCATCAAACATTGGCCCATATTGTTGATTTTCGTACGGCACATACCCATAGTTTCCGTATTGATCCACTATTTCACCCCCTCCCTGTCCAAATGATTTTTGAAGTTTAGGGAAAAACGAAACTTTCGTCGCCTGTACGGTTGAATTTAGTGTAACCGTTGGCTTTCTTCCACCTCTTTTCGTAGTGATAATAATCACTCCATTTACTGCATCAGGCCCGTAAATTGCAGCAGATGCTGCACTTTTTAAAATAGTGATATCGGCAACGTCGTCGGGGGGGATTGAAGAAAGATATCCCAAAGGCGTCGGAGCGCCATCTATCACTAGCATGGGTTCATTATTACCGGTAAGTGAGCGAATACCTCTGATGTTGATTTTAGCATTTTCAAATACACCGCTATTTACTGTTGAGATATTTAATCCGGATACTTTACCGTTTAAGGCTTGTTGAATATTTACTGATTTTGCTGCAGTAAGCGTCTTATTGTTAATTGTTGTTTGTGCATATCCTAATTCTTTAGCTTCTCTTTGCTGCCCAAGGGCTGTCGTTACAACAACAGTCGATAATTCTAAGTTGTTCCTTTTCAACACAACATCAACTGTTTTTCCTTCTGGTGTCGCTTTTGCACCATTGTAACCAGTTGCAGTAAAAGATAAGGAACCCTTATCTTTCATTTTAATTGAGAAGATGCCGCTGGCATCCGCAGTTGTAGCATTTTTAGTACCGGTTTCAGTAACTGTAGCAAAGGGAACAGGATTTCCTGTTTCATCTTTTACAGTACCTGTAACTTCACGATTTTGTGCGAATGCGGATATTCCAAAAAACATCAGCAGCATAAGTAATTTAACTCGTCGCATGGTAATTTTTTTATTTTTTTTTAAATAGCTTTTTACATTGTAT
>JBQCFO010000554.1:0-7325 GCA_051959055.1 Ginsengibacter sp.
ATTAATTTTCTATACAGGGAAATATAATTTTCCGTCATAATTTTTAAATCGAAAGTATTTTGAACAATTTGATTTCCCGCTTTGCCTAATTGTATAGCCAGCTCTTTGCTCTTTATTAGTTTTTGAACACTTTCCACAAATTGACTACTGTTACCTGAATCTATAAGAAAACCATTTTCGTTATCAAAAACTATTTCATTAGTTCCTCCACCCCTGCTTGCTATTACCGGTTTACTTAATGCCATGTATTCAATAATAGAATTTGAAATCCCTTCTCCATGAACCTGCGAATTTGTAAGCAAAACTCCAACATTAAATAAATTTACAATTGACTCTACATCACTTCTTTTCCCTAAAAAAATAATTTGGTTAGAAGCCTGAGGAGGAACACTATTTTTTATTGTAGTGAAATTTCGGCCCTCACCTACTAAAATAAACCTTATTGATTCATTTGATTTAATAAGCGACAAAGCGGAATTAACAAATGTTTCATAATCCTTCCTTGGTTCAAAGGCTGCTACCATTCCTATAATGAATAAATTCTGATTATTATTATCTACACCAAAAATTTCATTAAAAACGATTTTTGGGTCTTTTAAATTTTTGAAACGATTAAGATCGATTCCATTATAAATACAGCATGATTTATTTTTGGGTGCACCATAAGCTTTTAGGCCTGATTTTGAGTTGCCAATAATTTTATGTGAGAATGGGAAAGTTAACTTAGCACGAAGCCAATCTTTATTAAAAAGATTTTGTCTTACTGGTGTATCTACAACCAAGCCGTTTATTAGCAAAATACTTAATAATCTGCAGGACGGTACTGCAATCACTGCGGTCATACTGTCCCAACAATGTACAATATCTGGTTTGTAATTCTTACAAATATTATAAAATTTAGAAAAAACAGATAAATCTTTTTTTGTTTTTCTTATAAGGTAATGAATTTTTATATTTAAATCGAAGACTTCTTTATAATGAATTTCTTCATTCATTATCACTAATTCAAATTCAATTTTTGGATTTAATTTCAAACTTTTAATCAGCTGCGTTAATCTTCTTTCCTTCCCGCCGGCACATAAACCATTTATGAAAAATATTATCTTTATTTTCATTGAGAATCTAATATTTCAGTAAACAAACTATCAATTTCCTCTATTTTACTCTTATTTAAAAGATGATTATTCTGAACATATTGTTTTGCTTTTTTGGAGAACTCCTCAGATTTCGTCATTTTCCCCATTTCATTTATCAAAATTTCCATACTTCCATTTGCAACTTTTCCCAATTTTTGTTGTTCAATAATTCCCGGATCAAAATATAATGACAAAACCGGGATACCGCAAGCCCAAGCTTCGATAAAAACATTTGGAAAACCTTCCATTGGCGAGGTGGAAATCAACGCTTTTGAATTTGCTATTTCCTCAATTACTTCGGAATGTTTTAATCTTCCCAAAAGTTTCACATTCTTAAACTCTTTTAATCTATTATAATAAGAAAATGTTGCCCTGTTGCTTGGAAGTCCTACTATTTTATAATTGTAAAAGGGCGTTTTTTCAATCAATTTAAAAAAATCGATGAATCCTTTTCGTTTGTCTAATCTCCCAATATGAATGAAATCTGTAGAAGCTTTAAATGATGAATTTATTGCTTTGCAGCCATCAAAAAGGTTAGGGAGAACTTTTGATACAATATTTTTTTTAAGCAAATCCATTCTTTGCGTTTCATGCTGAACTAGTATAGCATCTGCATTTTTTAATAACATGGGTTGTATTATTTCAATTAAAATGCTGCTTGATATGTTCCATAAGTTTTTTGGTGAAGTAACATATTGATATTTAAATCTTTTAAAGAAAGTTGAAACATCAAGATTTGAGGCTAAACCCATGACGAATTTTGCCTTTACCTTTCGTGCAGCCCAATATGCAAAAATATGGCGAAAATCCCGCATCCGGCAGTAATAAACATCTGCTTTTTGATCTTTTAAACTGTTATATAGCTTTGGCAACCGATGTGTAAATGTTCTGATAATTGGAATTCCGTTATTCCATCCTTTGATCTTATACACTTTTATTCCATCTGATGTAATCAAATCTTCTGGGACAGTAAAATCAATAATAACTACTTCATGGCCAGCATTTGCGAGTGCTTTTGCGAGCAGAGCAAGTTGCAATTCACCCCCGCCATGCGTTTCTCCATTCAGTGCACTATTGATATTCCCCCAAAAACAAATTTTCATGAATGATAATTTATTGCAGCTTCTGTTAACGTTGCAGAAACGATGCTTTCCCTTTTTAAGAATTGAAAAAAGTTTTCTAACAAATCATACAGTTTGTCAATATCCTTTTTATCAGATCGATAGGCTGAACAATTTGGCATTAATTCGCTGGAATGAAACATCATAACAAAATAGGGTAGCCTCTTATTTATTGCTTCATTATATACTTCTTTAAAAGAATCCATATTCATCCAGGGAAATGGTCTAAGCCATAATGGCTGATTTTTGAACAGCAGTTTTCTAAATATTCTAAGTGGTATATTTTTGTCAACCTTTCTCAAATATTGACTGGCAATAGTTTTATTTTTGTTTAAGGGGAATCTTGTTGGTAAAATTGTTATTGGAATTTCTAAAAGGGAATAATGCGAAAAATTGTATTTGTAGGGTAATGGAGTATAATCTAAAAAATCAGGGCCGCCCTTATCAACATAAATTCCCTTGTTATGAACCCAACTGGTATACGGAGTGACAGACGAATCAACCAGATATGAATGTTCGGCAAGTATTTTCGCCACTTCTTTGCTAAATCCATATCTTCCGGATCGAAATGATGTTGGCCTTTTACCGAAAGAGGTTTCTATTTCCAGAGAAAGATTTTTGATTTTTTCCCTTAATAAGTTCTCTGGTAATTCCGTTGCAAATGCATGCTTTCCGTCGTTATACCTGTAACCGTCTTTATCAAGAAATGGCCCTGTCGTCCATGAATGCAAGTGAGAACCTATTTCGGCTGTATTCTTTGACAAATAATCAGTAAAAATTTCTTTTGCATAAGCATCCTGACAAATTTCAGAAGTAACCAGATAAGTAGGCTTTATGTGATACTTTTCGCATAGTTCCTGAAAGCGCGGAATGTATTTTATATTTTCCACAGTAATTTCACGGCCATGATCCCATTGATTGTCTGCTTCTGTATCAATTTTAATTATAAATAACACTTTTCTAAGTTTTATAAAAATAGTTGAAACGATTCGGTATAGTCAGATTAATTTATAAAAACAATTGACCAAAATAAGAATTCAGATTATTTGCTCTTTGGCTGAAAAAAAACTAAGGCAAACGATTACTTTCTAATTGAGACTGATTCTTGTTCAAGATTCATCTTTTTAAACGTGTTTGTATTTGATTTTTGCAAAATTTGAGAAACCTGTATAATTCAAAATTCCATGGTTTAAGAATAAAATTCATTCTTTTTGGAAAAAAGGTGAATTCTCCTGCAAACCCTTTTTTAAATTTGTTTATATAAAATAATTGATTTGTTTCATCAGCAAAATGATTATATCCCCATAAGTCAAAATTTGTAAAGCCACTTGCTTTGCAATGTTTCATTGCTTCAAACAGACCAAAATGTAAAACCGGAATATCCCTTCTTTCAGGATCGCTGGCGCCCTTATAATACCTTGCTGATTTACCCTGATAAATAATTATTAAACCACCGACCAGTTTATTTTCTTCAAAAATGTATTCAAAAAATCCTTTATTATTTGCGTGAATAAAATCATTTATGCTATGGAATAAATCTGTAATTCTTTTTTTATTGAAAGGTAATTTTCGAAAGGACATCATTGTAATATAAAGCTCAATAAAGCATTGTAGATTTTCCAGATTATTTTCGATACTTACCCTTAAATTATTTTTTGCATAAACGCTTTTGATTGAACTTTTATGGCCTTTGGAAAATGATCTTAATAATTCATCTTCCGGTTTTTTCAAATCAACACAAAGGGAAGTCCAGGTATTTGCATGTGTAAAAAAATATTTGACCTTAAAATTCCTGTTAATGTTATATTCAAGCAGTTCAGTTTGATTACTAGTATAAGCCCCTAATTGAATTGAGAAAAAGATGAATTTTTGCGAGGAAAAATAAGCGTGTAAAAATTCGATTGCTTTGGTTAATACTTTAAAATCGCTGAATGCAGGACCAAAATTGATATTTGCGGATTTGAAAGGACCATTGGATAGTATAATATTTCCAAAGCAATTGACCACGCCTTTTTCGTTCGTACTCAATAAAAAACTTTGTGAGTATCTATCTATTTCTGTATTCCATCTAGGATGTTGTTCAATGCAGTAAAAATTTAGCGAATCCAGAAAATCTATCACTTTATTATGCTCATCTACGTCCAATTCATTTTTTATAACAAAATCCATTACGCTTTTCTATTTTAAATTGATATTCACAAAGTCTATATAAACGATAAGATTTTGAGGCTTCTGTTATTCCATTTTAAGTGCGAACCAGTTTCTGAAAAATTCTTCGTCACTTTCAATAGGTTGTTCAAATTATTCTTCTACATTCAACCTTTCTTTAGACTAGTTTTGCTTTAGCCATTCATTGAAAAATAAAAGAGACCAAATTCGTTCGCTAAAATCTATGTGAGCAATTTGATTATTTAATATTTCTTCTTGGATATATTTCTTGTTTAAATAGTTGTACATCAAACAGTCTGAAGAATTGAAGGTATCTTTTATATAAGTTCTTAAATCGTCCTTGAACCAAACTGAAATAGGCACAGTAAAACCTTGTTTTGGATGATTCAAAATGCTTGGAGGTAAAAAAGGCTCCATAGTTTTCTTTAGAATGTATTTCTTCTCTGATCCTTTTAGTTTTAGATTCGATGGTATCTTAAAGGTGAGTTCTGCCAATTTGTGATCCAGTAATGGAACTCTTACTTCAAGTGAATTCATCATGCTTGCCCTATCCACTTTAGTGAGAATATCATCAACCATATAAGTCTGCAAATCGAGGTATTGCATGCTGGTAATATGATCATTTATATTGCTTCCCTTCAAGATATTTATTTTATAAATTTCTGAAGCACTTGAATAATCAATAGCTGAAAGTTGAGGAAGCATAAGTTTCTGTCTTTCCTCTTTTTGCCATGAGATGAAAGCAAATTGATGTTTTTTATCCTGGGAAAGTATGTGGCTTAAACCCTTTCCCCTGACCTTCCTGGGAATTACCTTATGAATATTTCCCCAGATAAGTTTATTAAGAGAAGGAGATTTGAAATTATACATTCTTGTATATAATCTGTTAAACCGGCTATAACTATTATAACCTGCAAACAACTCATCTCCGCCATCTCCCGAAAGTGCTACTGTTACAAACTCTCTTGCTAATCTAGATACATAATAAGTTGGAATTGCTGATGGATCTGCAAAAGGTTCATCATAAGCGTTTACCAATTTTGGTAGCAAGCCAATCGATTCCGGCTCTACAATTTGTTCGTGATGTTCACAACCATACTTACTCGCTACCTGACGGGCATATTTTAATTCGTTAAATTTTTGTTCATTAAATCCGATTGAAAAAGTCTTTACCGGATGGTTTGAATTCCTGGCCATCATCGAAACTACAGAACTGGAATCTATTCCGCCACTTAAAAATGCTCCTAGTGGTACATCGGATATCATATGCAGTTTGATGGTTTCAGAAAAACATTCCTCGATTTCTTCTTTCCACCTGTTTTCACATTTGGAGTAATCGGGTTCAAAATCTATTTCCCAATATTTTTTAATTTCGATCGTTGGCTTGTCTTTGAGAGACAAAATAAGGTAATGTGCAGGTTGAAGTTTTTTTATTTTTTTATAAATAGATAAATCGCTGGTAATATATCCGAAGGCAAAATAGGAATCTAAAGCTTCAATGGATATTGTTGTGTCAATATTATTACTTTTTAGAATCGCTTTAATTTCTGATCCGAAAACAAATTTTTCATTGTCGCTATAATAATAAAAAGGCTTTATGCCAAAACGGTCTCGAACGCAAAATAATTGCTGTTTGTTGGCATCCCATATTGCGAAAGCAAACATGCCACGTAGATATTGAAGACAATGCACACCATATTCTTCGTAAAGATGAAGGATCACCTCAGTATCAGTCGTTGTCTTAAAAGAATATCCTTTCTGTTTTAATATGCTCCTTTGTTCCTGGTAATTGTAGATTTCGCCATTAAAAACAATATGAATCGTACTATTCTCATTTGCCAGGGGCTGATGCCCGGTACTCAAATCAATAATACTCAAACGGCGGAAACCGAGGCCTACATTTTGATTAATAAAATGTCCTTCATCATCTGGTCCACGATGATGAATTGAATCGGACATGTTCTTTAAAACAGCAGGTGAAATTGTTCTGTCTCTGTTAAAGTGTAAAAGTCCCGTTATTCCACACATATCAGCGTCTTAGAATTAGTTATCATATTAAAAGTGTCATGAATTAAAATAAAATCATTAAATGTTTTCTTAAAACTAGCAGGATGTTGGGATTTAGCAATAATATATAACAATAGAGAGATTATGATTTGAGTGAATTAATAAATTCAATTATTCTGGCAGCCTGAAAATTATAATTAAAAATTGTTGACGTCAGTTCTTTTCCGGTTAAGGCTACTTTTTTTGCAAATTCGTAATTATCAAGTACAAAATTCAATTTATCTGAAAACGCTTCAACGCTTCCGGCTTTTGAAAGAAATGCATGTTTGCCATCGGTCAGAAAATTAGGAATTTCACCTACTTCAGTTACTACTACTGGTTTTCCGGCAGCTAAATACTCCGTAAGCTTTGAAGGAAATCCGGCATCCGCTACTATGCTTTGAGGACGTGATAAGGCGAGTACTTTGGCATTCTTTAAGTACTTTGGTATTTCTGTCCTATTTATTTGACCCAAGAAATACACTCTCTTTTGAATATTTAAAACAGAAACTATATTTTTCAAAATCGCTTCTTCCTCAAGGCTTCCTGTTCCTATTAAAACAAGATTCAATTCAGGAAATTTATCAGATATTTTTGCAAAGCTCTTGATAAGAATATCTACACCATCCTTGCTTAAGTTAAGATGCCCACAGTAAAGCGTGTATTCAAAATTTAATTTTATAGATCCCGAAACTTCAAATCTCTCCGAGTCAACAGTGCTTGGGACGAAAAATAGCCTGTTTCCCGAAACTCCTCTTTTTAAATAAAAGTCTACTAGATATTGTGAAATACAAATTATCCCATCATTTAGTTTTGTTTCTAAGCCAATTTTAAATTTTCCCTGAAGCTTTTT
>JBQCFO010000555.1:0-2308 GCA_051959055.1 Ginsengibacter sp.
CGATACAATTGTTTGTCTGCCCAATAACGCCAGTTTTGTGCGTTCGTAATCGCTTTTATTTCGCAGATGCCGGAATATTTATTCCATATCTGGCGGCTCACTTCTCCATGCAATTGTGACACGCCGTTGGCAAGATGAGCAAAACGTAATGCAGCCAGTGAATGATTAAACAGATCGTCCGTCATCCCGGTTAATTCGCGGACTTTTTCCAACGGCATTCCGCAGAAATAACTCATTTTTTCACAGAGATAAATATCATGTTTTTCGTTTCCGGCTTCCTCCGGAGTATGGGTAGTAAATACCATACGCTTTTTTACATCTTCCAGGTTTCCGAATTTTTTATACAAATAAAATGCAGAGCTTACGGCATGTGCTTCATTCAGATGATAGAGATCCGGATTATAATTCATGATATCCAGCAGCTTCGCGCCGCCTACTCCAAGTAAAATAAACTGCGCCATTTTGGTAGCGGCATTTCCATCGTAAAGCCTATGCGAAATCGTTTGTGAAACATAATCGTTTTCCGGATCATTGGTACTTAATAAAAATAACGGAGCAGTATTAAATGTTTTCGGATTAAGGTATAAAACATTTACCCAAACCGGATGATCGTGTATATCTATCTGGAATCGGATCCCTGTTTCTTCAAGGAAATTGTAAATTTTTTCAATCCACACAACTTTCAAAGTTTGATCCTGGTTTCGGGCCTGGTCGTAATATCCTTCTTTCCATAAAATGCCAATTCCAATCAGGTTCTGACGCAATTCATAGGCACTTCTTAAATGTGATCCGGATAAAAAGCCAAGTCCTCCGCTGTATATTTTTAGGGGTTGATCAATTGCATATTCCATAGAGAAATAGGCAACTTTTTTTTGATACCGTTCATTAATTTCATAGGGTATCACATAATTTTCAAAACTCATAATCGCCAAAAGTATTTTAATTGAGGGCGCAATATAAACGGAAAAAGTAAGAAAGTTATTGTTTTTAGTAATTTAATGTGTAATTTTTACACACATTTAAAGTGTTGGATATTTATAAAGCCCCTTGTGTCAATTATCGGAAACGTTTAGGATAAAATGGACTTTAAAGCGTGTAGAACCGCTAATTATTTTGCAATTGTCTGTAATTAATGATAGAAGGTGTTATCTCAGAAATATCTGATTCATCAGCAATAATAACTTTTAAAGTATGGCCACTACTATCAAAAATTTCCAGGCAGTAGCCCCTTTTACCGCCCTTATCAATTATTTCAACAATAGTCGCCAAATCACCTTTCTGAAGATCATATTGGGGTAAAGATTTTGATAAAACCACTTGTTGGTCAAGATGGAACTGTTTCACACAAGAATAAAGTTACACAAAGTGATTCCAATAACAAAGGTGATTAAAAGATTACCACAAAAATACTTTAGGAATTTGCTTCTTTTAAAAACCCCTCATGCAGCAAAAGCACCTGTGGAATCAACATCTCCTGTTCATCATTTACAATTATATAATCACACAAACTCATTTTTTCTTCCTCATCCATTTGCAGTTTAATTCTGGCTTCCACTTCAGCAGCGGTTACATTATTCCGCTTCATTGTTCTTTCAATTCTTAAAGAAAGCGGCGATTTAACACCAATCACTGCATCAAGGAATTTATCAGAACCACTTTCAAAAATTAATGCGGCTTCTTTTATGAGATACGGTGCAGTTTGTTTTTCCATCCATCCGGCAGCATCTTTTATCGTTGCAGGATGAACAAAAGAATTCAAAAGCTGAATTTTATTCCGATCGCTGAAAGCGTGTGCTGCCAGATATTTGCGGTTTAATTTACCATTTGTATAAGATTCTTTCCCAAATGATTTGATGATATTATTTTTCAATTCTTCATCTTCATCCATCAATCTTTTAGAAGCATCATCCGAACTATAAACAGGAATTCCAAGTACATTAAAAATGCGCGCAACAGTGCTTTTTCCACTGCCAATTCCACCGGTGATTCCTATTCGAAGCATGTTTCTGATTTCTGATTTACGATTAAAATTGGAAAATCTAAAAATGAAAAGTACGAAGCCGACATAAAACCTACATCAGACTTCGTACATTAAGCATCGTACATCCCGGATAAATAACTATTTTACCGGGGCAGGTGTCTTATTCAGATTTGCAGTCATCTCCATACTTACAGCGCTCTTTTCCATTTTAATATAAGAACCCGGATTTACCTCCAGCAGGAAAGTACCGTCTTCATTTATTTTATTAATGGTTCCATGAATGCCGGCCATGGTTACTATTTTGTCACCTTTTTGAAGGCCAGACAT
>JBQCFO010000556.1:0-28368 GCA_051959055.1 Ginsengibacter sp.
CAAAGTACCATAAAATTAAAAAAAATGAACCAGCCAAAATGATAATACTGAATGGAACCGGAAGCCCGATATCAACAGAATTTTTTTCAAATGTATTGCTCATCAAATGAGTAACATAACTTTCAAAAAATGCAGCGATTATAAAAAAAGGAACCAGGCTGACACAAATTTTTATGGCATCTTTTGCGGCCCGCAGGAAAGACTCTTTCCGTGTGTACGTTCCCGGAAACAACCACCCCGTACCTAAAATAATTCCCGCACAACTGGCAATTACAATAGACGAAATTTCGATCGTTCCATGAATCCAAATCACCAAAACCGACTGCCAACCAAGCCCCTGTGAAAAAAAAATGTATTGGAAACAGCCGAGCATCAGGCCATTTGTCCACATAAATAGGATGGTTCCAATCCCAAATAAAACTCCGAAAATCACGGTCTTAAAAGCCACGCTAATGTTGTTGTACGCGATTCGAACAAACATTGAAAACGGATTGCTGTCTTTATAAACGCCAAAAGGATCGCCTCTCTGAATTGCTGAAATCGTTTCATCATAATATCCGGGCTGCACTTTATGATTGAAAAACTGTCGTGCAAAATCAGGATCGTTCGAGGAAGAAATCACACCAATAAAAACGAACGAAACAAACAGCAGAAAAGTGAATAAAAATACTTTGTGATACTTTCTGAATAGCAAAGGCAATTCGTATTTCCAAAAAAGAATGGCGCGCGAAAAATTTTGTTTTTTATTCTGATAAATACTTTGATAAATATTTGCCGCCAATCCATTAATCCAGCGGGTTACTTTGCTTTTTGGATAGAATGTTTTCGCATAGGAAAGATCGTCAAGTAAGGTTACAAAACGATCCGCCATTTCATCGGGATCTTTGGTTTCCTCGTGTTGATATTGATTCCATTTATCAACATTCTTTTTTATAAATCTTGCTTCACGCATATAACAAAATTAAAAAGTCTTTTTTTCGCCACGGTTGGTGTCTTTTGGGCCGCAATTGGTATCACGAACCAGCGAAAGTCTAAATGCACTTCCAATCTGGCCGGTGAAGACACCGGCCAGGCTTCAAATAGAAACAAATTAATGATTAAAAAAAAGAAAATAGTAATTTTTATTTTTTAATAATAAATTGCCATTCATGCCATTAATACAAATAGAAACACCTTTTAATATTGACCTTGAATTTGAAATTGCAGAAGCACATAAAAGGCTTTTCGCTTACCTGATTGACTTTAGTATTTTGCTTTTATTTTTTCTGAGCATGAAATACTTTTATTACGGCGGCTTTAATCTGTCATCAACTGAATCGCTCAAAAGCCACGTTGGCCTTGACATTCTCACAATCTCCCTTCCAATGCTATTGTATTCGCTGGTATGCGACGTGATGATGCATGGACAAACAATTGGTAAAAAAATCCTGAATATCCGCATCATAAGCCTTGATGGTGGCGAACCTTCGCTTAGCCAATATGTCGTACGTTGGATGTTTAAAGTTTTTGAGTGGCCTTTCTTTTTCGGATATACTTTTTTCAGCCTTCAAAACATCGTGGCATATATAATTATTACCGGTTTCTGGGGCGTAGTGGTTTTAATATTTATTGCCGTCAGCAAAAAAAATCAGCGTATAGGGGATATCGCTGCAAATACAGTTGTTGTAAATACCCAATCTCCCTTTTCTGTAAATGATACAGTATTCATGCAAATCAATGAGAAAAACTACGTGGTAACATTTCCGGAAGTATTAAAACTTTCTGACCGCGATATCAATACGATTAAGAATGTGGTAAACCTCTATCACAAAGAATACAATACGGAAACCTGCGACAGGCTTGCATTTAAAGTGCAGGAAGTATTGAGTATCCAATCAAAAATGTATTCAATAAATTTTTTAGAAACGTTGCTTGCAGATTATAATTATTTAGCTAATAAATAAAATAAGAAATCGTGATAATACTTCCTCTGCTGAAAAAACGGCAATAATTTTTCTCAAAAACATAATTTAATTATTCAAATAATTCCGCTTTATTTTTTGGCCTTTTTGCATCGAGCCATCTAAAATTCTTGACTTGTTTCTGGTCCTCCGGGATCTGCTTCATCGGATACATTTTGCCTGCAATCTGGTTCACAAAAAGTACTTTTTTTAAATCTTCATTTTTAAAATAAAGATCGATCACATCTGCGGAGGCGTTGTTCATTCCAATATAAGCGCTGTCATCATCCTGCATGTAATAAATACTTTCTGCCTGAGTACCTTTTACACGCATATAATCTATTTTGCCATTTACAAAATATCCGTTGATTGTTTTGCCTGACATCTGGTTAAAAAAACCTTCTTTGGTTCTGTTTACAATCAACCCGCTTTCAAAAACATACAATCTTTTTGGTTGCTTATTTTCGGTATAAAGAAACATCGTATCGCCCGCTATTTGTGTGTTTCCGCTCCAAAGCACCGGATCATAGTATAATCTGAAAACAGAATCTTTAGAAGAAATAAAAAGGCTGTCGGAGATGCTTTGAAGCGAATCATTATAGACTTTTACATGATGAAAAGCAATAAAATAACGAATTGCTGTATCGGATTTATTAACAGTATCTTTTTTTAATTTATTGGATTTCAAACTATCCGGAACCGGTAAAAGCTTTTTTGCTGTTGAATCAATTTTAGAAGAATCTGATTTATTTAATTCATTTTTACTACGAATCGAATCTTCGGTTTTTAACGAATCTTCCTTATGCAGCATCATTGGAATTTCTTTCTTCAAAGAATCTTTTATGTGAGCAGAATCCGTTACATTCTTTTTCAAAATATTCTCTTCTAATAGCGAATCCTTTAATGGCGGAGGATGATTTGCTTTTTGAGGTTTTATCAACTCGCTTTCTTCAGCTTTAATTTTTAAAGAGTCTTTTTCCAAAGAAATTTTTTCTGTAGAATCGATACTTTCAGCATGGATTTTTTCAAAAAATTTTGCTGTAGAATCGTTGGTAATTGTTTCATGTACTTTTTCATTTTCGGAAACATTTACATTCACCACGCTGTCTTTGTGAAGCACCTGGCTGGCATTATTTACAAATGTGGTAAAGCCTGAAAAAATAGTATCAGCGGCAATATAAGTGCTGTCGTGTTTTTGCTTAATAATCAAAACAGGTTTTCTTGTTGCGAGAAAAGAGTTATTTTTTTTATTCATAAAAACCTGGTTGGCAATAATCGTATATCCGCCGGAAGAGTCAATAATGACAGCGTTTCCCTCGAGTTGTGCATTACCGGTTTTATTTTCGAGTGCCATCGTATTGGCCGAATATAAACGGCCGCTGCTATCCTTCACTGTGGAACGGTTTGTAAAAAAAGCATTCCCGGAATTGAGATCGTAAGTTCCTTGTGTTGTATTTATTTCTACTTCCGGAGTTTTGATATTTGTCTGGCTGATGAAACTTGATTTGCGCGTTTGCATATTATACAAAAGTGAGTCGGCACGGATGTGTTTTTGCGGTTCGTCGAGCTTTACATTTTTCTTAAAATAAATATCTTTTGTATCATCATAATAAGTTCCTTCAACGCTGGTGATCACACTTTTTCCTTCAATTACTTTGCCGCCGTTATGAAAATTTCCTATTCCTGTTTGTAAATTATAATCCAGATCATCTGTAAAAAGAGTTCCGCTTTTATTAGTCAGTTTTACTTTATTTTTCAGGTAAGCCATTTTTTCTACCCCCATATATTTTAAGTATTGGCTGTAAGTGTGAACCGTATCTGCCTGGTTTATTTCAATATTGCCAAATGCTTCCAATACATGAGTGGTTGGATTTACTACCGCGCTGTCGCTGTGGAAAATGGTAGTTCCCTGTTGAATAATAGCACCGCCGGCAATAGTCTGGATTGTTGTAACTGAATCAATTTTTATGGCACGCATACTGGGGCCACGGATGATGTGATATTCTGTAATCGTATCTGCCGCAGGAGTTGCGGCAGTCTTTACTTGTCCAAACGAAAAATAACCAGTCATCAAAAAAAAGAATAGAAAGAGATATTTTTCGGGTTTGAACATTTGCTTAGTTGAAGAAATAGTTTAGAATGGTTATAATAGTTTAGAATGGTTTAGAACAAAATAAGAATTTCCAATATTTATTGGTTTACTGTATTAAACAACCTTCTTGATGGAAGCATTTCATTTCTCCTTTAACTAAGATTTTAAAATACAAAACTCCTCTGTTTACTGTTGCTTTACCACTTTCAATGTATCATCTATCAAAGGCGCCGTGATATAATTTTCTTTATTCTTTTTGCCAAAAACAGAAAAGCTCACGTACCTTTTTGGATGCACCCGTATATCATCGAGCAAAATATTTATTTTATTTGAAGTGGCTTCAAGGTTGTTGTATAAAGTTTTGTCATTTAACAATAAACCAAGCGAACCATCTTTGCTGTTTATTTTTTCAGAACCTGCTTTAAAATTATCAATGGCTACATTTAATGTATCAAGTGTTTGCTGGAGGTTTATTGCTGCTAATTTTCTCGAAAAAACTTTCGTACTCTGCATGATGCTATCGAGGTTTTTATTATTGGCATTCAGGTTCCCGGTAAAAGTCTTCATATTATTCAAAGAAGCTGCCAGCGCACCATTTTGGGTATCCATTAATTTTTGAACCGACTCGGAAGTTAGCACAAAAGAGGCTGTTGCAAGATTCAGGTTTCTAATCATGCTTTTGATATTATTCTTCGTCTGTGGATCAAAAACACCCGTAATGGTGGTCATAAGAGAATCAAGCGATTGCACAGCATTTCGTACTTCATACAGTACAGGGTTGATAAGTTTCATTGCTTCATCAAAAGCGCCGCCACTCAATGTTGTAAGTAGCGTATCACCGGGCTGCAAATAAGTTTGAGCATTTCCTAATTGAATTTCCAAAGATGGGCTTCCAAGAAGATTTGGATTAATAATGGCAAGAGAATTTTTTGGAATATTTACATCTTTGGTAAGGGAAACGGTTACTACAATTCTTTTCATATCTTTTCCGCCATCCAGGTTTTCTATTCTTCCAATCTGAAGGCCGTTAATCACAACCGGATTGGATTTTTTAAGTCCCTGAACGTCCTGATATACGGCATATATATTCCTTTCTTTTTTAAAAACACCATTCCCTTTAAGATAATTAAATCCGATAATCAGCATCGCAATTCCAATAATTGCCATCAATCCTATTTTGGTTTCGTTATTTATTTTCATTTGGTTTTGTTTCGTCAGAAGATCATTTTACTTTATTGGGAAAAATCGCCATAAATGTATTCTGCGAAAATAGGAAAGTTCTGGGCAGTTAGGAACAAATCACCTGAGAATCAAATAAGAAGATGAGGATTATTTTTAGTTAATTAGAAATAGCTGTATTATCTGTCATTATTAGCTGCAGCCGTGGTCGCGGTAGTTCTGCCTTCGGCCTGGTTTCTGTATTTCACCAGCGCTCTTGTAATTGCGTCCGCTATTTCCTGCTGTCCTTTTTCACTGTTCAGATAGCGCTCGTCGTCATAATTGGCAACAAAACCAGTTTCAATCAATATGGCCGGCATTTGAGTCGCATGTAACACCCAAAGTCCCTTCTGGCGCTGCCACACACCCAGATCATTGCGGCCTGTTTTGGCAATTTCTGCCTGTACATCGGAAGCAAGTTGGTAGCTTTTCCTGAAATAGTTTTGAGAATATATCAGTGCACTGGCTTTATATTCGGGACTCTCATAGTTGATTTCCGCTGTGCTGTCATTCTCATCTGTATTAAAACCCAAATCTCCTGCTTCCAAAGCTTTGATTTTATCATTTGTTTGCCGGTACGCAAGGAGCAACGTGCTCGTACCTTTTCTACTGGTAGGGATTTTATAATATTGTTTAATAGGAACCTCGCGCGTATGTTTGGTAACAATTTTTTTTCGGTGTTTTCCTTTCCCCTCGTATTTGGTGGTATGATAGGTTTCTGTTTTATACCCGATTATTCTTGATCCGGTTTTCAAATCTACGGCGTCCGCATGGATGCAAACAAAAAGATCTCCATGATGATCATTGGCAAATTTCGCCTTTTCATGTACCGACATATAAACATCGGTCGTGCGCGTAGGGAGGATTTCTACGTCCGGCATCGCTTCCTTTAGCGCCTTCACCAGTTTCATTGAAATCGCAAGGGTAATATTTTTTTCCAATGATCCCAATGTTCCTTCATATTCTCCCTTTGCTCCATGATCCTGTCCGCCATGTCCCGGATCAATAATGATGGTTTTTATTTTTCGCGGAGCTTGTGAAAACACAGAAGTATTAAAAAAAAAGAGCACAGGTATAAAGAGAAAAAAACTTTTGACAAAAAGTGAAAAACGGCTCAAAGGTTTTGATAAAAACATTTCTAAATATGGTTTTTTTGGGGTCATTGTAATTCTTTAGTAAGATTCACATATCCTTAATTGGATTATCTCTATTTTTGTTGCCTTACTGCTATGCACAATAGAAACAAATTTAGCTTAAAAACCATTTTCCCAATTGCTTTCATAGCTATCCTGTCTGTATTGGTATTAGGAGCGGCCAGCAGTAGCGGCAAAAATCTTTTAAAAGGCCATCCAAATCTCAATCATTCTTCGCTGTTCATTTCTTCAAAGAAAGACCATTTTTCTGTTGCAAAAAAGCAAAATTTTTTAAGGGATACTGTTCCACGCCCGAATATACTTTCTAACGATACAGTTCCCCATAAAATTGTGATCGTTACTGATTCAATTTCCAGAAAAAAAAACGATTCTGTTTCCATAAAAGATACAACCCTAAAAGAACCAGCTGACACCATTCATTTTAAATTAGCCAAAAACGCTTTAGAAGCACCGGTTGAATACACTGCTGAAGATTCAATGGTAATAGATGTACCTGGAAAAACAGTTACTCTTTACGGGAAAAAAGTAACGACAAATTATAAAGATAATAATCTTACCGGCCCCATCATTTCCTTTGACGAAGCTTCCGGCGATATCATCGCTTCGATAAAAAGAGACAGCGCCGGAAAAGTCATTGCTTTTCCTACTTTCAAACAGTCGGATTTTACCTCGCAAAGTGATTCTATTCGCTTCAATATGAAGAGCGGCAAAGGCCTCACAAAAAGTACTTATACCCAACAGGGAGAAATGTATGTATATGGACAAGTAATAAAAAAAGTAAGTCCCGATGTTTTTTATGCGCTTCGGGGACGATTTACGACCTGCAACCTGGATACGCCACACTTTGCTTTCATCAGCAACAAAATAAAATTTATTAATAATAAAGTAGCTATTTCCGGTCCTGTTCATCCCGAATTTGAAGGCGTACCCATTCCGATTTATTTTCCTTTCGGAATTTATCCCCTAAACCAGGGAAGACATTCCGGCTTTCTTTCTCCAAATTTTACGGTAAATGAGCAGAAAGGAATTGGACTGGAAGGTTTGGGATACTATAAAGTTATTAATGAATATTGGGATATCATTGTCCGATCGAGTATTTATTCTTATGGTGGCTGGTCGTTAAATTTAAATCCGCGTTATTCTAAAAAATACCATTACAGTGGAAATTTTGCCTTTGATATTCAAAATTTTAATTTGAATTTTAAAGGCGATCCTGATTTTCAGAAAAACCGTGCTTATCACATCACCTGGAGCCACAGCGCAGATACGAAATCCAGGCCGGGAGTTACTTTTTCTGCGAATGTAAATGCAGGAAGCAGCAGTTATAATTCTTTGGTACCGAATGATCCGAATCTGAATTTTCAAAACCAAATGCAGTCTTCAATAGCGTATTCAAAAACGTGGCAGGATTTGCCTTTTAATCTGACACTTACTGCAAATCATGATCAGAATACAAATTTGAAACTCATTAACGTAAGCCTGCCGACTTTAGGATTTAATATGACCACCATTTATCCTTTCCGAAGAAAAGATGCCGTTGGTGATTTGAAATGGTATGAAAATATTGGAATCGGATATTCTTTAAATGCACAAAACAGGTTTTCTTTTTATGACACGGTAAAAAATAAAAGCATTTTTCAACAGATAAAAGATACCCTTCAATGGGGCGCGCACCATTCTGTTCCTATTAGTTTATCGCTGCCGCAAATGGGGGTTTTTCAATTATCGCCTTCTGTGAGTTATGATGAAACGTGGTACCAAAGTAAAGTAACGCAAACCTGGGACCCGGCAAAAGATACTTTACTAACAAGTGTTCAAAAAGGCCTTTACACGGCGAGGCAAATGTCTTTTGGACTAAGTGTTTCTACCCGTATTTTTGGAATGTTTACTTCGAAAAAGAAGGATGCAAAAATTATTGCCATCCGCCATGAAATGCGGCCAACATTTGGTTTGAGTTACCAGCCTAATTTTAATAGAAATAATTACTATAAGGTACAAACGGATACTTTGGGCCACATTGATTATGTGCCTTATTTTCCACAAGGAACGTATAATTTATATGGACCGTATACCAACGGGCGTTTTGGTGGTTTTACCTTCGGGCTGGAAAATAATCTATCGATGAAAGTGCGCAATAAAAAAGACACAGGGCAGAATGCGATTAAGAAAATTTCAATCCTGGATGCGTTCAGCATTAATGGCAGTTATAATTTTTTCCCGATTGATTTCCGTCATTTTTCAAATATTTCTGCTGTTGCCTCGACCAATTTATTTAATAAAGTTAATTTTACAACCAGCGCAAACTTTGATCCTTATGAGGTAAATGCGCAGGGAAGAGATACCAGTATTCTGATCTGGAAAACCAAACCCATTTCACTTGGACGGATGCAAAATGCAAATATTTCTCTATCAAGTTCGTTTAAAGGAGGAAATAAAAAAACGGGCGAAGAAGCGGGTGTAAAACCTGGCGAAAACCCTCCAATAGCAGGTTATACGCCTGATGAATATAACGCAGATATGGCGTATATCAGAAATAATCCGGGAGAATTCGCTGATTTTAATATTCCATGGTCAATCAATCTTTCTTATTCTCTCGCCTATTCAAAACAATTTATCCAGGGAATTGGCTTTACCAATAATTTTTCGCAGAATGTGAATTTCAGCGGCACTTTAAATATTACCCCCAAATGGCAAATGGCAATCAATGGATATTATAATGTGACGCTGGGCCAATTAAATCCATTATCCATGTCTATTTCGCGCGATCTCCATTGCTGGCAAATGTCTATTAATGTAACGCCGCTGGGTATCTACCGGTATTTCAGCATCAATATCAGTCCGAAATCACCGCTCCTACGCGATTTGAAAATAAACAGGACCAGGTCGTTTTATAATGGATTGTAATTGGGGTTATTGTTTGATTGTTTTATTGTTTGATTGTTTGATTGTTTGATTGTTGAATTGTTGAATTGTTCGAAGAAACTTTATGAAACAGCAGGCAAAGAAATAATGCAAATCCTTTCTAATAAAGTAATAGGTCCTTTTGAAATAATAATTTCAGCCTTGAAAACACAATCCCGAAGTGAAACTATTGTAGCATTGGTTAAAAACAAGTTCTCATTTTATTTTATGTCATTTCTTCGGGATTAATTTAATAATCAACCGTTTTCTACAATAATTACAGCCTTTCAGGCTTGAAAACACAATCCAAAAGGCATGAAATTATTATTGCATGGTTTAAAAACAGTGTGAAAACTCCGAAGGAGCGACATGTTTTCTTATATGGAACTCACGTTAAATTGTTGAATTATTGAAAACTCTTCATTAGCACATCAGCACATTAGCAAATTTTCACATTTTCGCATTTTCACATTAACCCCTTCAACTTCTCCACTACCACGTCCACCTCTTCTTTTGTATTGTATTTGCTGAAGGAAAAACGGACAGTTACCTGGTTGGGATTCTGAGTGATGGCGCGAATTACGTGGCTTCCTGCTTCCACACCAGAAGTACAGGCGCTGCCTCCGCTCGCACAAATGTTATTGATGTCAAGATTAAAAAGCAACATTTCTGACTTTTCAGTTTTTGGAAATCCAACGCTCAGCACGGTATAGAGCGATTTCCCTGCAGGATCGCCATTAAAATAAACGCCCGGAATGGTTTCCAATAATCTTTTTTCCATGTAATCGCGCACTTCTTTTATGTGTGCACTTTCAGTTTCCATATTTCCAACAGCAAGTTCCAATGCTTTTGCAAATCCTACAATTCCATAAATATTTTCAGTACCGGCGCGCATTCCGCGTTCCTGGCTTCCGCCATTTACAAACGGATGAATTTTTATATTTTCATTAATATAAAGCATTCCTACACCTTTTGGCCCATGAAATTTATGCGCGGCTGCATTGATAAAATGAACAGGAAGCTTGCGGAGATCAATCGGAAAATGGCCAACCGTCTGTACGGTATCTACATTAAAGATCGCTCTATAATTTTTGCAAAGTTCTCCTACCCTTACAATATCGGTCATTGTCCCGATTTCATTATTCGCATGCATCAAGGTAACGAGGCACTTTTCTTTGCTTTCTTTTAATAAATTTTCCAGGTCATCATAATCTATTTGTCCGGTAGGAAAAACTTTTATATAAGACAATCGTACTCCACAATCTTTGGCAAGATGTTCTACACAATGCAGTGTAGCATGGTGTTCCAAGGGAGATGTAATGATGCGTTTACACCCTAAATCATGTACAGCGGCATTGATGGCAGTGTTGGTACTTTCGGTTCCCCCGCTTGTAAAAAAAATTTCTGCCGGATGCGCATTTAAAGTCTTAGCTACAGATTTCCGGGCATTTTCAATAGCCATTCTTGTTTCTCTTCCATAAGAATAAATAGAAGAAGGATTGCCAAATTTTTCAGTAAAAAAAGGTTTCATTACTTCAAAAACTTCCGGATCTAACGGTGTGGTAGCTGCATTATCAAAATAAATTCTATGCATCTTTTTAATTACTGAATTATTTTATTATTTTATTATTTTATTATTAAAGGCTGGATTCGTGAATTGTTTTATTGTTAGCAACCAGTAAAAGAACAAATAATGCGAATGGCTAATTTCTGCGTTATGAAAAAACCCAGCAGCAAAAAGTCTAAATCACTATTCCCAATTCACCATTTACCAATTCACCATTCACCAATTCACATCACCTCATGAATATCTTTCATAATTTTTTTGGCAATATTTTCTGCGGTCGTTTCAAAATTACTTTCAGAATAAATTCTCAGAATTGGCTCGGTATTACTCGTTCGTAAATGCACCCAGTCATTTCCAAATTCTATTTTCAATCCATCTTCCGTATTAATCGGATTGTTCTTGTATTTATCTTTTATTTTTTGAAAAATATCTTCCACATCCACGTTTTTTTCAAGCGTTATTTTATTTTTTGAAATAAAATAATCGGGATAATTACTTCTGAATTGCTTAATACTTTTGTGCGAATGTGCCAGATGTGAAAGAAACAAACCGATACCTATCAAAGCATCACGGCCATAATGAAAATCCGGAACGATAATGCCCCCGTTTCCTTCGCCACCAATTACCGCATTCACGTCTTTCATTTTAGTTACCACATTTACTTCACCTACAGGCGAGGGAAAATATTCTCCACCATGTTTATGAGTAACCTCTTTCAGCGATTTGGTAGAAGACATATTGCTCACCGTATTTCCTTTTCTGTTTGATAAAACATAATCGGCAACAGCTACCAAAGTATATTCTTCGCCAAACATGCTTCCATCTTCACAAACGAAGCAAAGCCTGTCCACGTCGGGATCTACAGCGATACCAAGAGAAGCTTTTTGTTTTACAACTTCACTGCTAAGCGCCGTTAAATTCTTTGGAAGCGGCTCAGGATTGTGCTCAAATTTTCCGTTCACTTCATCATTGATTACAATCACCTCTTTTACACCCAAAGCATTTAACAAAGCTGGAATATAAATGGCGCCGGAACTGTTTATTGGATCGAGAACAATTTTAAACTTCGCTTTTTTAATCGCTTCCACATCCACGAGGTCATAATTCACGACGGCTTCTATGTGTTTTTGCAAATAAGAATAATCTTCTTCATAAGTTCCTGTTTTATCAACCGGCGCAAAATGGAATTGCTCTTTTTCAGCATAAGAGAGCACTTTTTCGCCTGCTTCCGCATTTAAGAATTCGCCGTTACTGTTGAGCAATTTTAACGCATTCCATTCCTTTGGATTGTGGCTTGCTGTAAGAATAATACCACCGGCGGCGCCTTCTTCTTTTACCGCAATTTCAACCGTTGGCGTAGTAGTCAATCCGAGATCAATCACATCAAATCCACATGCCAGCAGCGTATTGGCACAAAGTGCGCTCACCATTTTGCCACTGATTCTTCCATCACGGCCAATTACAATGGTTCTGTTTTTTGAATCTTCACTTAATGAAGTTGCGAAAGCAGCGGTAAATTTTACAATATCTAAAGGTGTAAGGTTTTCTCCCGGATTTCCACCTATCGTTCCTCTTATCCCGGAAATACTTTTTATCAGTGCCAACGTATATATTTTAAGGATGCAAATTTAATTGATTTATTTAATTGGCTAACCGGCTAATTGGTTAATTAGGTAATTAAAACCCAAATTCCATTTTACCTTTGCTTTAAACATTCACGGATATGACGGAAACTCGCTCCTGGTTTAAAGATTGGTTTAATTCGCCTTATTATCATTTATTATATTTTAAAAGGGATAAAAAAGAAGCAGCTGATTTTATTAATAAATTAATTAATCATTTAAAACCGCCAGCACAAAGCTATATGTTGGATATTGCCTGTGGCAAAGGGCGACATTCCTTACAGCTTGCCTCCAAGGGTTTTGATGTAACCGGCATTGATATTTCTGAAGACAGCATCAAAAAAGCGAAACAAAAAGAGACTGAAAAGCTGCATTTTTATTTGCATGATATGCGGTTGCCCTTTTGGATCAATTATTTTGATTATGCTTTTAATTTTTTCACAAGTTTCGGATATTTCGCTACACGAAGGGAACATGATAATGCCATCAGAACCATATCACAATCTTTAAAACCACATGGCATTTTTGTAATAGATTATCTGAATGTTCATTATGCGGAAGACAATTTAATTCATAAGTCAGAAAAACAAGTAGATGGAGTAAATTTTTTCATCACCAAATGGTTTGATGAAACTCATTTTTATAAAAAAATTATTGTAGAAGATGAGAATTTACAAGAGCCTTTGGAATATATTGAAAAAGTAGCTAAATTTTCTTTTGGAGATTTTACTGACATGCTTTCTTACCAGCAAATGCAGGTGCAGGAAGTATTTGGGGATTATAATTTCAATAATTATGATGTGAAAAAATCACCGAGGATGATCATCGTCGCGAAAAAGCTTTTGTATGAACGTTAGAGGTTTCAATTGGAAAAGGAAAACAAGAAAAAGGATTATTTGTTCCTCTGCTGTATATAAAAATCCTTCCAATTTAAATCCATCCTACCTTAATCTTTTAAAATCATCCCTTGTGTAAACTCCCGGCTCAGCATGATCTCCGGGCTGCATGGCAATGTTTACAAATTTGATATTCTTCAATTCAGTCAAAGTAAATGTTGCGGATGCGAGATAATTTTCTGCCCCGGTATCGCCAATTCCGTTCGTCAGTTTTTTACTGTCGGGAATTTTTACATAAATGGTATCGTGAGAAATTTTTATCAGGTCGAGATGAATGTCGGGAAAATTGTTGTTAATCAGTTGTACCAATTGAGTTGAAGATAAAGTATCCAGTTTTACATTTTGGGGCGCCTGCAATTTCTCCTTTGCTCCCTTTTCCGGCTGCACACTCCAGATCATTGTATGATTGATAATTGTTTTTGCGGTGTCAGATGAAGAACTGGCAGAAACGGTATCTGTAACGGTTTCATGAACCGTTTCTTCTTTTTTATTATCGTTGGAACTACATCCAAAAATGAAAGAGATACACCATGCAGCACAGATTATTTTTATTTTTTGCATAAGCCGAAATTTAGGAAATAAAATTTAGAAAGGATATCCAATTGCCAAGTTTAACACCAAATTCTTCCTTCGCCATTCCCTGTTTCCAAAATCGATCTGGTTGATTACCCATCTTTGGCCGGGTGGCAACCACGGCTCTCTCAGCGGCATCCCCAAATCAATTCTTAATAACAAAATTGTCAGGTTCAGCCTTAAGCCAATCCCCGTTCCTACTGCAAGCTGGCTCATAAAATCTTTATTGAACTCTCCTCCCGGTTGTAAAGGATCTTTTCGATACAGCCATATATTTCCCGCATCAAAAAACGCTGCGCCTTCGATTATCTTAGTAAAACTGTAGCGCAATTCTGTATTCATTTCGAGCGATATATCACCCGATTCATCTGGGAAAAAATTGAGACTATCCGCATTGGAAGGACGATAAGTTCCGGGACCTACTGAACGGCTTCGGAAAGCACGAATGCTGTTATTCCCACCCATAAAAAACTGTTTAATATACGGCAATTGCTGCGAGTTGCCATAAGGATAACCAAATCCCATCAGCAGGCGGTTGGCCAACCTTGCTTTCCGGTTGATTTCCCAATAATACCTCAGATCAGATTGTGCTTTTATATATTGAGAAATCGGCGCATTAAAAAGTCTCTTTTGTTTTGTAGTAGGATCAACAGGTACAAATAAACCGGCAATATTTCCTGAAAGATCCGCTAACCCACTGAAAAATATCCCACTTCCATAAGGATTATTAGTAAACGGATCGATTGTATAAGAATAATTAGACCCCACTACAAATTGAGTATCTATTGCATGTTTCAGTATTGGATTATCTCTGAGGCTGTCTTTATACAATTGTGTTACATTTAGTGCCTTCACATAATTGATAGCGATTGGATTCAGATTCTGAGTCACCCTTATATTTGGTTTCCATTCATAACCAAGTTGCGCATTGAATGAATTCAGGGTATATAATTTTCTGCGGTTGAGCAGGTCATACCCCAAATCAATCTTTGTTTTTGGCACAAAGGCATTTGTCGTATTCAAATAGAAAAAAGGAACAACAAATTTTGGAATGGCAAATGTAACTCCTCCACCCGCGCGATAGGTATTAAAGCCACTTTGATATCCGCTGTACTGCACTTCACTTCCTACATTTGCATGTATTGTCAATTGCTCGGCTCCTTTGAAGGTATTTCGGTTTCCGAAGGTGAGTGTAACGAGTGAACCGACATAATTGTTCGATTTTGTATTACCCGATATTTCTGCCTGTATTTTCTTTTTAGGTAGTGGCGTCAGGTAATAATAGGTGTTCAAACGGCCTGTATCAGTTGCGCTGGAATCCGGCTCAAGTTCAAAGCGGTTTTTTACAAATTTAAAAACTCCTAAATTGATTAACCTGCTCAAAGTAAGATTGTGATCGGTCCGGTTATATACATCTCCTGAATCAAAACGCATGATGTCAGGAAACAGCTTTGGCTTAAACTTTTTGCGCGGATCTACTATATAATAACCATCATAAAGATATTGATTTTCATGCGCCGTATCGATGCGGTTTCCATTAAGGTGATAATTGGGGTAAATGTATACATTGTCAATGATGTAAGGCTTTTTTGCCTGAGCAGGTGTAGTGTTTTTTACTTTCAGGTACATATTTACCTGGTTCTTTCCAACAGTACTATCAGCATCAATGATCAATAAAGCAGGGCTGAAATAATAATAACCTTCTTCTTTTAAAAGGCCATCTATTCGTTCGCGCTCTCCCTTGATTACTTCAAGATTAAAAGGATCTCCGGGATGGAGGATAGAATTCGATTTTGTTGCCTGGATTGCGTGGCCGATTGAAGAACTGTCGGTGTCAAATATTACTTCTTTTATGGTGTACTGCGGTCCGCCGGTTACGGTGTAATAGGCATGCCCTTTTCTCTTTTTTACAATCGTATCTGCCGACGCTTCTGCCTGGAAATAGCCAATATTCTGTAAGAAATTTTGTAGGATTTTTACATTAAAATCGAGATTCACACTGCTCAATAAAACAGGTGGCTGGCCGATTTTACGCAGAAATTTTCTGATAAAACCATGCTTTGAAGTATCGCCGGCCATGTTGTAAAGAATGAGTTTAAACGGAATACCCAGAATTTTACTGTTGGGCAACGGACGTGGCAATCCTTTTGTTTGATCAATAATGGTTTTCTTTTCCTTTTTTGAAAGCGTGCTGTCTTTTACTTTGATTGTTGCGCCGGTATATAACGCATCTCCTTTGGGTACCAGTTTGGTGGTATTGCATGATTCCATGAAAATCATCATAACTACTAAAACCAGGATGCTCATTTTATTTGTCATTCTCCGTTGCTTTTGATGGGGGCGTTATTCTTTTTTCTTCAACCAATCTTGAATTATCTTCTTTTTTTATTTCCTTGTTTTGCTTTTTGATTTCTCTTTTTTTCCTACGTTGTTCTTTGGTAGTAAATAGTTCTTTAAACTTGTTATAATCGGCCGAGATTACAAATGAAAGGCCTGTTTCTATCACATACCCCTCTATTTCTTCGGTATAATCATTTTTGCGGTATGCCCTCAGCATGTAACGTCCATCTTTACTCAGCTTATAATTGACAGAAATATTTCCGGCCAAATTACTTGCCTGCTGATTCGTTTGCATAGGCCCCTGCAATTCAAAATCACTTCCGACAGTTACGCTGAGACGATCACTTAATAAATTTTTAGTGACACCTACATTGAGATCGGTCCTGTTTTGTTGTGTTCCCGTTGTGTAATCCTGTGTGGTAGCCAAATCAAAGTTGATATCAACTCCCTGAACCAAATTGGAAGCCAGATCATTTAATTGCTCAGACAACAGCCGGCTTACGCTTTGCATAGCAAAAGTGCCGGCACTGGTAGAACCGCCACTGCTGCTGAATGGATCTTCTCCCACAAAACGGTTTAATAACAACAAAGCAAACACCTGCTTATTCATTTCACCGTTTTCCTGTCTAAGTTGCGCAAGCTTTGTTTCGACAGTGCTAATCACATCTTTCGAAACATTGTAATTCTTTTCTTCGGGCAATACGATATCAAAAGTGATTACAGGTTTTAAGAGTTCTCCCTGCAGTAAAAGGTGAACTTCAAAAGGCAATTTTTGCTTGTAAATGACGGTATTTGTACCTGCCAATTGATCCTGCACCAGATCTATTGGCGCGGTGTTGGCAATATAGATAGCGGTTACATTAAGTTGCGCGGTGGTTGGTTCGCCGGTCCACACAATGGTGCTTCCTTTTTGAATATTAAATTTCCTTTTCAAAAAGTTGAAAGAAAGATTGTAAGTCCCCTCGTCAATTTCATAAGATCCAACAAGCGTAATTTTTCCGCTGGCATCTATTCCGGCTGTTAATTGACCCGTTCCTTTTAACTTTAAAAAGTCTCCATTTGCCTGATCCACGATCACATTGAACATCGCGTTTTTGTCAACGCTGATATTGAGGGAAACATCATAACCTACCAGTGGAGAAGTTTTTAACGAATCATAGGGCGCCATAAATAAAGAATCCTCCGCTGTGGCATTCATTTTTACAAAGCGCACAATACCTTCCCGTTTTTCAACACCCGGTTCCTGTTGGGGAAGTACTACTGTAAAATCCGTTTTATCATTAATGGTTATATTGCCATCCACAATTGGTTGAGCCGGTGTTCCTTTTACCGTAAGCCTGGTCGAAAAAACCATTTTCCCATAAAAAAGTTTATTGTCTTTATTGGTAGAATTGATTGCCTGGAAGTTTTGCGCATTTATTTTTAAATTAAAAGTATAATTAAAAAAATCAGGAGTATTGACAGCGCCGTCTATAATAATTGCATTGTTGGCTTCATCGCGGATAGTAAATTTATTTAGTTCTATTCCTTTATTGTTAATGATCGCAATTGCTGATTTATCAATTTTAAAAACATTATTGAGCATCGTCACATTAAAGGCCGTATTATTAAATTGAATTCTGCCATCAATATTTGGACTTTTCAAACTTCCGTTTAAGGCTATTTTTCCATACAAATTGCCGGTGGCGTCTTTCAAAGTGCCTTTGGTAAATCCTTCCAGGGCTTTCATTTGAAGGGTTACAATATCCACTACAAAATCATAACTGCTGTTGACGGGTTTTACCACATAATCACCATTGATGTTCACTTCATTTCCGCGCCCGTTAAGACTTACATCTGCATGATAGATATTGGCTACATTATTATTAACTTTTGCGGTAAGCCTGCCGATCGTATCATTATAAATGCTGAGACTGTCTATAGTAAGATCTGTGATAAAAGTTGGTTGGGTTTGAATATTTTTCACCGTTGCATTTCCATTCAATAAACCATTTACCATTAAAGAATCACTTTCTACAAAGCCAGTAAGGGTTTCTATTTTAAAATTTTGAAAACTTACCTGCATAGGTGAATTTGGTTGAGTACCAGTGCTGTTTATGGCCAAATGCTGATCGTCCTGGGTTAAAACAAAATTGTGGGCATTGATATCTTTATTAAAATATTGAATCTGGTTATCAGCGTTTACCATCCATTTATTATAATTGAGAAGAAGGCTGTCAGGTTTCAAACTAAAGACGTATTTATTTGCTGAAGGCTGATTAAGCAAACCACTTAACCTGTATTTATTTTTTGAGTTCTTGTCTTTAATGGTTAGTGTAAAATCAAGGTTATTATTTTGAAGCGTTCCGTCTAATGTAGTTGCATAAATATTTAAGGATTTACCACTTTCAAAACGCCTTAGAGAAGTATTAAAATCAAGAGCGCCGTTTTTGGTTCCGGCAGTAAGATTCATGGAATCAATTACCATAGTTCCATACACAATATGAGGAGATTTTATTGCTAAACTCCAACCACTATCACTGGCAAAATTTCCCGAAAGCTGGATTGTTTGCATGTTTGTAATCGAAGGCAGAAATGCATGTAACGCAGGATTATTAATCACTGCGGCGCTTATAGAAAAATGATACGGATCTACTTTTACCGTATCTTTTTTACTCCCCAATGAAAAATATGGATTAATGGCCTGTTGAAAAACATCAGCGAGTTGTGTAAGCTTATAAGTACCAGCTATGGATGCAGAAAAAAAATCTGTTTTTACTGATAAGCTTTGATTTCCCGGAGAATTTTTTGCAATAATTTCTGCGGAATCCAATGTAATTCTTTGACTGTCATTTACCAGAATGGAATGAGTGACTATCAAATTTCCGGCGAGGCTATCCGGATTTATATTCGTAAAACTTCCTGAAATATCGCCATGATAAATCATCTTACTTGTGGTAAAATGCAGCGGTAAGGTTTTAATACTGTCTATGGCTGCGGCAAAATCTGCAGTAGGATATTTTCCTGAAAAACTACCGTTAGCTGTAAAAGCGAGGTCAAGATTTGGATCGCGGGCTGAGGCATTTATTTTGTAAAGTTGATTGGCAATACTTCCCGCGGCTTTCAGGTTGCGATAGGTATAGTTATTAAAAGTTACAACCGGAATAACCGCACTGAAGGTTGCGTTCGCTGTTTTAGGATCATAGCCATTTCCTTTTACAATAAAATTGCCGGTAAGCAAACCCAGTTTTGGATTTTTCATGATCCTTCCAAGCTGCAAATCCGATGCATTTAAAACTACATCATAATTTGCTTGATGCTTATCTGTAATATTTCTCAGGGTGCCATTCACTTTTGCGTTTCCGGAAGAAGTATTGATCGCGAGGTTCATATACAAATCATTCATACCTCCACTAACTTTGCCGCTTGCAGCGAGTCTTTCAGGCAATGAAATGCTCTTAGGTAAACTCTTTTCAGAGACAAAAGCAAGAATGTCCTGTTTTGAAGTTTGCAATTTATTTATCTGCAGATTCATGTTTACTTTTTTAGAATCCGGCAAACCACTTATCCTTCCCGTTACATTAATATCTGTTGCAAATAATCCTCTTAAAATTAATTTTTGCAAATTCAGATCGCTTACTTTTCCGGTAATTCTTGTATCCATATACAAGGACGAATTTGATGGTAAAGAAGCCATTTTACTTTTCATTGAAGGCATAAGAGTCTGGATATCTTTTACCGCAATTTTTGTATTTTCCAAATCAATATCCAATGCGAGCAATCCCATATTTTTTTTGATTGCTTCCAGGGAAGGATAAGAAATAATAATCGATTTTTTTATTTCAGAACCGGCAGTTTGAATCAATAAATTTTGCAAAGAAACGCCGGAAGGAACCATGCTGAAATCTGTAGTAAAACTTTTCAACACAAACCCGCTTTTTTCCTGCATAGAAGCTGATTTTACAGAAGCGGAAATAGTATCCGAACTGTAATTGAGGCTGCGGATATTCAAAGCAAGGCTTTTAACATCGAGATGAGAAAAATCCATTCCGGATGGCGCTTTCGGAGCAGAACTGTCGTCATATTTCAGGTTAATATTTTTTAAGTTTATATCACCCGAAATAATTTTCATGGAAGGTGTTTGCGCAACAGTGATAACTGTGTCGGCCGGCTTTTTCTTTACCGCCTTTGAATTGGTTTCAAATACGATATTCGAGTTATCGAGTGAAATATTGTTTAAGGTAACGAGGCTGTTTTTTAGATCAATTGTTTTGGGGTGAACAACAGCGCTGCCAATTACAAGAGAAGAATTTGTGTGCGAAGGTTCGCTTTTATAATTGACATTTATGCCAGATAAATTGATTTCTTTATTCTGCAATTGTAAATAATGCTCTGGTACCGCAGCCGCTTCGGCAACAGTTTTTTCAATTGGCTTTTTTAACGGTTCTAACTGATAAAAATATCCGGTTAATCCATTGAGCGTAATGGAAGAAATATCAAATAATAGATGAGAAGGATCGAACTTTGAAATTTTTGCATCAAAATGTCCAAATGTCAAATCCATATCATTGCCAGTAAAAGCATCATTATACACGATTCTTGTTTTGTTTACAACAATCTGATCAATGTTCATTTTCATAGCAGTGGTATCTTTGGATGGTGTCGACTTTTGTTCACTGCTAAAGGCATCAACAATAAATTGAAAATTAAAAACAGAATCAGGTGGTATCCTTTTTACTTCTACTACCAGATCGTTTAAAGCGATTTCTTTTATTTCTATATTCTTTCTTATCAGCTTGAACATATTAATGTTCACTTTTATTTCTCCGCCATACAGTAAAGTGTCTTTTGTCTGATCTTCAAAAAAAACATTTTGCAAAGAAAGGGCTGTCGGAAATTTTATATCCAATTTTCCGATTTGTACCGTGGTTTTGAGCTTATGCTCTAAATAAGAAACTACTTTTTTGCGGGCAAAATTTTGGACAAATGCGGTTTGTATCAGAATTAAAACAAGAATAATTAAGAAAACAACAGAGCCAATTATCCACATAAATATCCTGGCAAGAGTAATGAATACCGACCTCTTCTTTTTTTCTACGCTTTCTTTTGATTCCATATTTTTCCCTGATGATATTTATGTATCTCAAATTACACACCAATTATAGAGCTGATTTTCAATAGTAAATTAATTTTCATAGTAATAAATTCCATCCTGCGAGGCCAGATAAAGACTTTCATAAATATTTGATTATCTGCAACTAAAGTATTGCCTCAAAAAAAGCCGCTGTTTTTTCTTAAAGTACCTCACAATAAAACAGGCTCATTCGCCGTTCCTTAATGTATAAATACAGCACCCTAACCGTTGTATTTAAAAATAGTTGTTAACTATCCAACATTCAAACCTTGAAGAACCTTACATTCTTTCCGGCGTTTTTGCTTAAAGCAAAATATCCGGCTTTATTTTCTATTTTTCTTGTATTTGCATTTTCAGCAAAAGCACAAATAAAGGCAGATTTTAATTCTTCCGCAACTGCCGGTTGTGCACCTCTTATAGTAAATTTTTCTGATTCATCAACAGGAAATCCAACTTCCTGGAAATGGGATCTGGGCAATGGCACAACTTCAGTATTACCAAATCCGTCTGTTGTCTATTTTGATCCCGGCACTTATACCGTTAAATTAATAATCCGGAATACTTTTGGTGTTGACTCTATTACGAAAGTTCAATATATTACGGTTTATTCTTCACCGGTTATTAATTTTGACGCGTCTGCATTGACAGGTTGTTTTCCATTAAAAACTCAATTTTCTGATCTCAGCCTTCCAGGAAGTGGAGTACTCAAAACCTTGAAATGGGATTTTGGCGATGGAAATTTTTCGGAGGAACAAAATCCTGAGCATGTATATAATGCCACGGGAAATTTTAATGTATCGCTACGCGCTGTTAATAATTTTGGTTGCGTAACTTCCAAAACTGTAGCTTCGTTCATTCATATTAATACCGGTGTAAAAGCAGATTTTTCAAATTCTACTTCAAAGTCTTGCAATGCGCCTGCTACCATTAATTTTACAGGTAAATCAACTGGTGTTGGGCCCCTCAATTATTTTTGGAATTTTGGAGATGACAGTACCTCAACAGCCGCTAATCCTTCTCATACTTACAATGCATCCGGCAGCTATACGGTCAGCCTGACTGTTTCAAACGCCACAGGATGTTCTGACACCTTAATTAAAAAAAACCTGATTATTATCGGCTCAACAAATGCCGATTTTTCTATACCTGATGTCGTTTGTGAAGGCGCACCGGTTATTTTGAAAAATACAAGCAGTCCTGTTCCTTCTGCTGCTACATGGAATTTTAGCGATGGTACTTTTTCAGATGCAATCAATGCAATCAAAGTTTTTAATAAAGCTGGTGAATTTAAAATTACAATGGTGAGTAACAATGGCGCCTGTAAAGATTCTGTAACAAAAAACATAAAGGTTGTTGCGAAGCCTTTAATATCTTTTTCAGCATCTGACAGCGTTTCATGCAAGATGCCTTTGAACGTTAAATTTAATAATACTTCTACGGGCGTAAACAGCCGTCAAACAGGGACTTCAACTCCAACAAATACTTATTATTGGGATTTTGGGGATGGCAACAATTCCAACGCTCAGAGTCCGGCACATACTTATACTGCAGAAGGAAATTATACAGTGAAGTTGTTTGTTACCAATGACGGAGGTTGTACAGATAGCTTAATAAAAACGAATTTAATCAGGATAAAAAAACCGGTTGTTAGCATAAATAATCTGCCTCAAAAAGGCTGTGGCCCACTTTTACATAAATTTACTTCTACTGTAAATTCGATCGACTCTATTACAGGGTTTCATTGGGATTTTGGTGATGGAAATTCCTCTGATTCTATTACGCCTACACACATTTATAATAAACCAGGAAAATATTCCATTACCCTTACTTACACTACTGAAGGTGGTTGTACAGGAAATGTAAGTGTACAAAACGGGATTATCGTCGGTTCAAAACCCCAAACAAAGTATATCTCTAATCTGACAAATGTTTGTGCAGTGCAGAAAATAAATTTTACCGATCAGTCTGTTGGAAATCCGGATCAATGGATATGGTTTTTTGGGGATGGAGGTAGTTCGGGCGCACAGAATCCATTATATCAATATAATGACACCGGGTATTTTTCAGTTACCTTAATTTCAATAAATAATGGATGCGCAGATACATTAACTATTCCGAAAATGGTTCATGTAAATCCGCCGGTAGCCCGATTTTCATTTGCAAAAACCTGTACGGTACCGCGCCAGATCATTTTTTCGGATCTGTCTATTGGAGCAGATTCATGGAATTGGGATTTTGGTGATGGCACTACATCAACTGAAAAAAATCCGGCACATAATTATTCAACTCCGGGTGATTATACCGTTTCATTGACTGTTACCAATCAATTGACCGGCTGCTCGCAAACCAAAACAGAAACGATAAAAATAATCAGGGAAATTGCAGATTTTACGGTATCCTCTCAAGAAACCTGCAGAAACACTCCGGTAAGTTTCTCAACTTCAAATATCAACGCGGCTAATATCAGTTTATATACCTGGAAATTTGGAGATGGTATTTCAATTTCTGATACAGGCAAATCTGCTGTTCACAAATATTCAAAAGCGTCAGGGTATAATGTAACGCTTTATATAAAAGATGTAAATGGTTGTATTGATTCGGTTACAAAACCGCTGGCGGTTCAGGTGAATGGGCCAACAGCCGTTTTCCGTTCTTCTGTCCCCGGCACTTGTCTGAATAGTTCAGTAAACTTTTTTGACAGTTCTTATTCTGATGGCACGCACGCGATTCAACAATGGCAGTGGAACTGGGGCGATGGCAAAACAGATAATTTAAATGCCGGGCCTTTTAATCACACTTATTCCACTCCGGGCAGTTATACTGTTTCCCTGATTGTTACAGACAATAAAGGTTGTACTGATAAGGTTACAAAACCGAATATTATTTTGGTTTCAAAACCCATAGCTGCCTTTACGACAGATACGCTTTCCTGCACCAGTAAACCAATAAATATTACGAATTTGTCTTCTGGTCCGGGATTAATTTATAACTGGGATTTTGGCGATGGCACTACATCAAACCAGGTGAAACCCGTTCATCTTTATAATACAGAAGGAAATTATACCATTAGTCTTTCTATTAAAGATCAATATGGTTGTACCAGTTCTGTTTCCAAAACAAATTCTATTACGATAGCAAATCCCGCGTCAGATTTCCAATTGAGTGATTCGGTTGGAACTTGTCCGCCTTTGGTAGTTACTTTTACCAATACTTCTGAAAATTATTCCAAATGGTCATGGGATTTTGGCGATGGAAATACATCTTCAGAGCGCAATCCGTCTCATTTTTATGCAGAAGCAGGAGTTTTTAATGCAGTTCTGACCATCACAGGCCCCGGTGGATGTATTTCTCAAAAAACAAGACAAATAAAAGTGGATGGCCCGTCAGGTACATTTTCTTATACCAATATGATGGGCTGCGCTCCCGTAGAAACCGGCTTTAAAGCACAGACAAAAAAGAATACTTCTTTTGTTTGGGATTTTAATGATGGCACTACGATTTCAACAAAAGATTCCAATGTGGTTCATACTTACAATACGCCCGGAAAATATTTGCCAAAAATGATTTTAAAGGATGCGAAGGGATGCCAGGTAGCGGTGAAAGGTTCAGATTCTATTTTGGTATTAGGCGTTACCGCATCCTTCAATCATAATGGCGCTTTGGTTTGTGACTCTACTCCTGTAACCTTTACCAATACAAGCATTTCTAACGATGCTATAGTAAAATATGTCTGGAATTTTGGCGATGGAACCACTTCGTCAGATGCGCTTCCTTTGCATTCATATCATCAGCCTGGCTCTTACACTACCTCTCTGGAAGTAACAACACAAAGAGGCTGCATAGATTCGGTGCGCAATACGCATGCAGTAAAAGTAAACCGCAGTCCGCAAATCTCCATTTCATCGGGTGAAGGAGCTTGTGTTCCTGCCTTAATCAATTTTACAGGAATTCTTTCAAACCCTGACACATCAAAAGTTTCGTGGAAATGGGATTTTGCAAATGGCCATACTTCTACCCTTCAGAAACCACTTGGACAAAATTATTTAACGGCAGGAAATTTTACAGTAAAAGCTATAGGCTACAGCAGCAACGGATGTAATGATACAGCAACAAAAATTATAGAAATTTATCCTTTGCCAAACCTGGCCATTTATGCAGATACGGTTGTTTGTCTTGGTTCTTCACAAGGTTTAAAAGTAACGGGAGCAGAAACTTATTCGTGGTCTCCTGCAAATTATCTGTCGTGTACAAACTGCGCCAGTCCTGTAACAACGCCCACAACGGCTGTAAAATACCAGGTAAAAGGCACGAGCAACAAAGGATGTGTTTCCAGGGATTCGATTTCATTGACGGTGAAATTTCCTTTCAAACTTTCATTGAGTAAAGCGGATACTTTGTGTTTTGGAGAATCAACGCAATTGAAAGCTTCCGGAACTGAAACGTATTCCTGGACGCCTTCTAGAGGATTAAATAATCCATTGATCGCTGCGCCAAAAGCAACGCCGGCCGAAACAACAACTTACCAGGTAATTGGCTCAGATTCCAAAGGATGCTTTAAAGATACTGGTTATATTCCAGTAAAAGTTTACCCGATACCAACCGTAAATGCAGGCGACGATAAAAACATCAGTGTTGGAAGAGAAGTGCAGATTGTTCCCGAAATTTCAAAAGATGTAACCAGCGTAACCTGGAGCCCATCAACAGCCATTATTTCCAATGAAGGCCGTTCGATTACTGTAAAGCCAGTTCAATCTCTTGAATACACTATTCGTGTAAAAAATGATGGTGGATGTTCAGCCGAGGACAAAATATCGGTTTATGTGTTGTGTAATAATTCAAATGTATTTGTACCGAATACTTTTTCTCCAAATGGTGATGGAGCCAATGATATTTTTTATCCAAGAGGCAGCGGAGTTTTTAAAATTCAGAATTTAAAAGTGTTTAACCGCTGGGGCGAAGTTGTTTTTGAAAAATCAAATTTCAATCCAAATGACGCCTCTGCAGGATGGAATGGTACGTTTAGAGGAAAACCGCTCCCACCCGACGTTTTCGTTTATATTTTACAGGTAGTTTGCGACAACAATACCTCGCTTACTTTCAAAGGAAATATCGCTTTAATTAAATAATAAATAACTGGCTCATCCCGTTTAAGTATCTAAATAATCCCCTGATGAAAACCACTATCCTTACAACCGTTTTTTTCATTTTCTCCCTGTTTTTATTTCAAAATAAATGTGCCGCGCAGGATATACATTTCTCCCAGTTTTGTGAAACGCCGCTACTTCGTAACCCCGGCCTTGCGGGAATATTTAATGGCGATGTACGGGTTCAGGCAGTATTTAGAAATCAATGGAGTTCTGTAACCGTTCCTTTTCAAACTTCTTCATTGAATGGCGAATATAAATTACCGGTTGGCCATGGCGATGATTTTCTGACCCTGGGCGGTATCATTCTTTATGATAAAGCAGGCACGATTTCTCTCACCTCGACCAGCGTGCTTCCTGTTTTGAATTATCACAAATCCTTGAGTGATGAGCGAAATATGTATTTGTCTGCAGGCTTTTCTGCAGGTATGGTGCAGCGCAAATTTGATTTTTCTAAAATGACGACAAACAGCCAGTACAACGGCACCGATTATGATGCCACATTAGCAACCGGAGAAAATTTATCCAACAGTAATTTCATGTATTTTGATGGTAGTGCAGGACTTAGTTTTAACGCCCAGGTTGGCCAAAATGCAGATAATAATTTTTATATAGGAATGGCTTATCATCATTTTAATCCAAATGCAAACATGTCATTTTATGCAAATCAAAAAACACCACTCAATCCAAAATGGGTTTATTCAGCTGGCTTAAGAACTGCAATTGACAATTACACGTATCTCACTTTTTATGGCGATTATTCTGCACAAGGACCTTTTTCAGAAATTATCGGTGGAATGTTGTACAGCAAAAAACTCGACGAATATCCGGATGATCCGCGTTATGTTATTTCCGGTGGGGCTTTTTTAAGATGGAACGATGCCATTGTACCCATGGTAAAATTGGAAACAGCACCTCTCACATTCGGATTAAGTTATGATGTAAATATTTCTGCATTAAAAGCCTCAAGCCAGTCGCGCGGCGGATTTGAGCTTTCTGTCTCTTACCAGAACTTTATCAACCGCGACAATTCTTCAAGAGACGCTGTGAGATGTCCAAAATTTTAGGAGAGGGTTTAAAATGGTTTAGAATGGCTTAAGATGATTTAGATAATTTAGAAAATACAATTTCTCCTTATTTCTTTCTTTACTGCAAAAGTAATTTGCTGGTTCCGGTTTTCAAGAGCCACTCACATTCTATTAATAAAATTCAGAGAAAACAATTTGAACCTCTTAATGACATTTCTGTCAACCATTCCGAAAATATAAATCATTATTATTTCTGCTTTTACTGCTGATATTTCCTTTCCATTATTCAAAATGAGAAACATTGAATTGATGATTCACAAGGCAAAATAAATTATTTATTATTTTAAAAATAAATGTATTTTTATATTCTGCTTACACTTTCTGATTCCGCGATTATTTACATTTAAAAACTTAAAGTCATGAAACGGTTATTGGTAACAATTTGCGCGTTAGCGCTGATTTTGGTGTGCAAAGACAGTGTTGCTCAACAAAAACAAAAAACAAACAATGGACAAAAAAACATGAACAAAGAGATGCGAATGGATCAAACGCCTTATCCTTATACGGCGGGTTATTCTTCACATTTTGAAATGGGTAATCCGGCTTATGCCCGAAAGGTTTTGGAGCTATGGAAAGATTATGACAACAACACTTTTGATAATCATGATTATTTCGCCGATACCGCAGTCATGTTTTTATCAAACGGAATGGTAATAAAAGGAAAAGATTCAATTTATGCGGGTGCAAAAAATGCACGTGCCACTATGTCGAATGTAACCA
>JBQCFO010000557.1:0-16377 GCA_051959055.1 Ginsengibacter sp.
TGGCATGGCTTATTTTCGTCTGATATCGATGTGGGGTGATGTTCCTTATATCGGGCATGTAGTGCTGGATAATTCGGAAGTAGCCAGTCTTGGCCGCACACCGATCGGCCAGGTGAAAGATTCTATTCTGGCCGACTTTACTTATGCTATTGACAAACTTCCTGCAAGTTCTTCAGAGTTAGGCCGTGCCGCCAAACCAGCTGCTCTTTCCCTCCGGGGCAAACTTCAGTTATATTGGGCATCGTGGAATAAGTTCGGCTGGCCTGAATTGGAAGGTTTTACCCCCAGTGCTACAGAGGCAACAACGGCTTACACGGCAGCAGCAGATGATTTTAAGAAAGTAATCAATGACTTTGGCCTGACACTTTATATGAACGGTGAACCCGGACAAATAGATGCATTGGGTAAGGCAAATATACTTCCCAACTATTATTATTTATTTACACCAAAAGCTAATGGCAATCCTGAAATGATTATGGTATTTACCCATGGCGGCACCGGGACTGGTCAGGGAGAAGAACTGATGCGCGATTTTGCCGGGCGCACCCACGAGGGTTCTCAGTGTTGGGTATCTCCACGCTATGAGTTGGCTGACCGGTATCAATCGTTAACTACGGGCGATTTTGCTGCTCCTTTAGTTCCGATGAATCCTTCTACAAATCCGGCTGCCAGAACCACTTTGAATTCTGCAGTAAATCCGGCGAGTTATGCAGATCGGGATTATCGTATGAAGTCTACGATAGAGTGGGATTATGAGATGAGTATTGGTATGACTTCTTTGAAATCTACCGGATTTACACCTTTCATTTATAAAACATGGGCAGCTAATGTAACTATTGATGGCGTTAATTATCTCAGCTATAATACGGATGGTACGAATTCTGGTTATGTGTTCCGCAAGTTCGTTCGCGATTATGCCGGACAAGGTCGCAGCGATGGAGACTATGCATGGCCGGTAGTACGTTTGGCAGATGTTTATTTAATGTATGCAGAAGCAACTAATGCTATTAATGGCCCACAGCCAGATGCAATTAGCCTTGTAAATAAGATCAGGCACCGTGGTAATCTTCCTGAATTGGCACCTGAGAAAACTGCTTCTCCTAAAGATTTTTTTGATGCCATCGAGCAGGAAAGGATTGTTGAACTGGTGGGCGAGGGACAAAGGCCATTCGACCTTCGCAGATGGAGAGCCATTGAAAGAGTTTGGGGCCCTCCGGGAAGCCCTGGTTTATGGAGAATTGATACGTGGGGCGCCAATCAAACAAGATATTATCAAAACACGTCCGATCGTACTTACCAACAAAATTATATTTTCAGGATTCCGCCGGGAGAGCGCGATAAGAATCCTAACCTGACTCAAAATATTCCCTGGAGATAATTTTAAATTAATTTAATTCTGATAATATGAAAAAATATTTAATTATTACACTTACGCTTTTACTTATTGGGTTTACATGGTCGGCATGTAAGAAAAACTTCCCGGTAGATGAAGATGGGTTACTTATTACCGAAAGGCAAGACTGCTATGTTAGTAACTTCGAGCTGCTGGGTACCGACTTTGTAACAGTAAGAAACGGCGCAGCTGTAATTGATACTGTTGCTCAAACAATTACAGTACAGGTTTTATTTGGTACAGATTTAAAAAATCTATACCCTCAGATATCACTGGCTCAGGATTGCAAACTAGATCCAAAAATTACAGGAAGGGTAGATTTTTCTGACTTGTCTAACCCCAAAGTATACACAGTTATTTCAGGAAATCGCAAAATAAGAAAACCATATAAAATTCTACTAACCGTTCAACCCCGTTAGTAATCAAAAATAAAATTTTATGATACAGAATAAATCGTTAGGTGCTTTTTTATCCTTATTGTTCGCGGCGTTTCTTTTTACGGGATGTAAAAAAGAGGAATATTCACTGCCGGTTGCTAAGGACGTTCTGCAAAATGATGTGATCAAGAGAACGCTAGGGCCGAACATTGTAGGGCAAAAAATTGAATTTGCGTATGCTATGGGCATTCTTCCTTCAAAGGGGAAACTTGTTTCTGCATCAGTACACGCTTCGATACCCGGAGCTACAGGAACTTACCTTGAGAATAATTCCTACTATACTAATTCCGGCGGCGTAGATGTACCGGTTCTCATAGGAGAAGCCTCAGTTACCAGTGGCTCACAAACAACAGTTTCCTTCTCAGTGGACACTTCAGCAGCAACGTTGCGCTATTATTATCCAATACCTGAAGAAGCGCGTGGTAAAACGGTTTCTTTTACTTTTTCCGCGAAGAGCAGCAATGGAGAAACCGTTTCGTATCAGATGGGACCGTATGCGATAGCAAAAATGGATATGGTACGGAATCTTGCCGTGAAAGATAATGGCGCGGCGTACATCTCTATTTCTGACCTGGCGGTTTATAGTGCCGCTGATGCCGCGACAAAACCCGATAAAATTGATATTTTGTATCTGTACCGGAGTTTGACAACGAGTGCTTTTAATCACTCATTAGTGTCTCCCGCTGCTGATCCACTCTATTTACCGGAAGTTACACTTCCCGCCGGCGTAAATAAAAGTACCAAACTGTTCAAGGTATTTAATTTGCAGGATCAAAATCTTGCACTTTTACAATTTGGAATCTTTATTGATGATCTCGATTTTGTAAATCTCGACTTGTCTGACGCTCCAAACTACGCAATCAATTTAAAAGCTGAAGCCGGGGTATGGGTTGAAACAGCTGATAAAAAATACAAGGCGTATATTTTTATCAATTCTGTAAACAATGGTTCTAAAAGTGCGGTTATAAGCATTAAACGCTATACAATGTAATTTCCTCTGTTTTACAGGTTTTTCGGGAATTAATAAATTACTCAAATAATTTAATGGGGAACTTTTAGCGAATCGCTTTACCTTTTTTAATAAATAAAAATTAAAATATATGAAAGCTTTTTATAAAAAATTATTCGTGCTGTTTTTCCCCCTGGTTTTTATTATAAGTTCTCCTGTCTTTTCACAAAAGTTTGTCCATCCGGGTATTAACCAGACTTTACAAGATATGGATGTGATGAAAAAGCTGGTTCTTGAGGGGAAGCAGCCATGGAAAGGCGCCTTCGATCGCCTGAAATCTATTACAGATACCGGTTTCAAAGCAATTCCGCATACCCACGTTATCCGCGGGCCTTATGCAAAACCCAATATTGGTGGAGATGATTTGTCGCGAAGCGCCAATATGGCCTATAATAATGCAGTATTGTGGTATATTACCAAAGACAGGAAATATGCCAACCAGGCCATTGAAATATTGAATGCCTGGTCGCCTGTATTATGGGATTTTGACTATAATGATGCGAAACTGCTGGCTGCCTGGACGGGACACGTCCTTTGTAATGCTGCAGAAATTCTGCGTTATACCAATTCAGGGTGGCAGCCAAAAGATATTGACGGATTCACCAATATGCTGATGACAGTATATTATCCTTTGCTGCGGTATTATTATCCCCAGGCCAATGGTAATTGGGATGGCGCCATCATCCATGCTATTCTGGCAATAGGTGTTTTTACAGATAACAGGCAAATGTTTGACAATGCCATTGATCATTTTCTTCACGCACCGGTAAACGGAAGTCTTTTTAAATATATATATCCCAGTGGCCAGTGCCAGGAAAGCATGCGTGACCAGGGACACGTTCAATTGGGGCTTGGCGAGTTTGCAGGCGCTGCCCAGGTTGCTTTTACCCAGGGTACAGATTTGTTTTCTATCGGGAATAACAGAATAGCCTTGGGATATGAATATACCGCGGGTTTTCTCCTGGGAGAAAATCCCCATTGTTATGGTGGCCCCATATCAGAACGTGCAAAAAATATCGGAGATAATTACGAATATGTGTATCGCCATTATGTAGCTAACGGAATTGTTCTGCCATTTACCCAAAGAGCAGCAGATACCGTCCGTAATAAAGCTTCCCGAAGTATATTAACATCCGTTCGCTCTTCCTATGGCGGGCAACAAAATAAGAAGATTAAAAAAATAGTAAAGCCCGATACTACCGGCTATATAGCCGGTGCAACCTATACCGGTAGTTTTAATATGCCCGCAAATGCCATTATAGTAGAGCCAGGGCAGTCTGTACAAAAAGCCCTTGATGAAGCGGCTGGCAGCAGGCGCTGGGTAGTTGCCAAAGCAGGTATTCATACCTTGCCGGCAACACTAAAGATTCCCAGCGGTGTAACCTTATCAGGGGAGGGAATCAATACAATTCTTTTTCTTGACCCGGCTACGGGAGCAAGGGAAACCATAATGAATGCCGATAACGACTTACATGACGTTGCGATACGAAATCTGGTGATTGAATGTGGCGTGAGAACAACGCTTCCTTCAGATCCGAATGGTACCCGTTCTTACAGGGGAGGTTATAACCGCGGAGGTATTCTTTTTTCAACATTAAGCGAGTACCGTATTAAAAATATTACTCTGGAGAATCTTACCGTTCAGAACGCGACTTACAATGGAGTGTTTATCAATGGTGCTTCAAATGTAAATATTATCCGTTGTGATTTTAGTGAGAACGGAGTAAGCGTACCTCCCGGACCGAAATTATTACATAATCTTTTGCTTACAAGATGCAGGGAGGTGACAGTAAAGGATTCACGTTTGGTCACATCGCCAAATGGTAGTGGAATCGCTTTGGATCATTGTACCAATGTATCTGTCTCCAATTGCGAAATTGCCCGTAATGGTTATTACGGACTGCTAATTAGCGAATCTAAAAATATTACTGCAAGCAGCAATCTTATAGAAGGAAATGACCGAAGTGGTGTGATGACCGAATTTTTGCAAAATGGCTCAGAAAATATCAATATAAGAAATAACACTATCCACTATAATAACGGCTATGCGGTTGAATCGTATGCAGCGAAGAAAATCCAGGTTTTGAACAATCGTAATACGGGAAACGGTATGAAGACAATTCAGGAAAACATTAGTAACAATAAACTGAGTATTATGGAATAATTAGCGGAGGAGACTTGCTGTTATCTTTATTATTTTTCATTAGCAACACCGGAAAATAAATTTTGCCAACGCTATAAAAGTAATTCCGATATTTTTTCATTCACTAATTTTTGCAACTTATATACCTTGTTCGTCCGTGGATTGAACGCATTAATACCGCCTGGCATTTTGCGGCGGGAAATTCATTTGAATCAAAAAGCTAAAGGAGCATTATGTTTTTAAAAAATAAATTATGCTGTAAGGGGAAATGGATAAAAATATCAATGCTTTTGATGTATGGTACTTTGGGTTCAAACAATCTTTTGTTGCACGCTCAGAGAGCGCATCCGCATATTTTAGTGTCACCCAATGATAAACAATCAGTTCTTGATAAGATCAGTAAATACGAGTGGGCAAGGAAGGTATTCGATGAAATGGTACAAACAGTTGCTCCTTATGTGAAAAGGCATAAAACAGATTCTGAATGGATATTGAGCCGTTACTTGATGAATCGTATCCCCGGGAAGCGGTATACACATTTTTATTCCGATTCTGATGGAACGAAGCTCGTTCGATATGCAGGCGATGCGCCTTTCCCTACTGTGCGTGTGTCGCCCCACAAAAGGCCTCCGATTACAAACGATGGTTACAGTTATAAAATGCCATCTATAGAAGAGCTGATTCCTTACGATACGAGTATGAAAATGAATTTGCAGAGGAATGCTCCGGATGGGAAAAGAGAGTGGGTAGATCCGCAGGCTTTCGTTGAAAGCATCAATGGTAATATAAATGAACTGGCACTAAAAGCATCTATTGTTTATTGGCTCACCGGAAAAGAAGAGTATGCCACCTTTGCTGCTGATATTTTAAACCAATGGGTACGCGGCGCCTCTTACCAATTTCCTATTGAAGGCCCTTGCCGTACAGGTTTTTTATCTATCCAAACCCTTGGAGACCGGCACGAAGAATCCCTGATACTTTCCTATGATTTCCTCTACGATTTTCTTCGTGAAAAAAAATATGAGACAAACAGGTATGAAGGAGTATTTCAAAAAATAGCCGCTACGATGAGTTTCCGTGGCTTTTGGGACAACAATTGGTTTGCTGCCCAGACTCCCGCCATGGTTTTTGCTGCCTTATCGCTTGAAGACAAAGAATCGGCTGATTCTTATCTGAATTTCTATTTAAATAAAGATACCATTAATGGCTCTTGCGGTCATCTTTCGTTGCCTTCTGTTGTGGACAGGTGGCTTACTCCAGATGGCCACTGGAAAGAACCCGGAGGTTATCATAATTTCCCCGTAAGCAGTCTGCTGATTTCAGCGCTCGCAATGGAAAAGAATGGGTATAATATATTTGGAAGGTACCCTGCGTTATTACAATCCTCCTATGTGTTACTTAAGTATTCTTTCCCAAACCTGAGTGCGCCTTCCATAGGCGATACAGGGCCTGTATCTCAAAGTCCCCAATGCCTGGAAATAGGTATGGCGATGGCTACAAAATATAGTGACAAAGTTTTGCCACAGTTACTTGGTGCAATGGAAGTTCTGATAAAAAGAAAGGGATACAAAAGAGAAACATCAGGCTATCTTGGATTGCTTTCCTTTTTGCCTGAAATACCTGCTAATGATGCGATTCGTTATACCTGGCCAAAGAGTGGCGAATTGGATTTTGCAAAATGCTATTTGCAAAGAAGTGGTGAAGACCAAAGGAGTAGTTTAATGTACCTGGTACAGGGCGCTACTTACAATCATAATCACGCAAATGGTATGTCCATGGAGTTATTTGGTGAAGGCAGCGTGATGGGAATCGATCCAGGCAAGGGTTTAACGTATGAAGCCCCGATGCATGTAAACTATTATGCACAATGGGCTGCACATAACACCGTATCCTGTGCAGGGATTTCCAGTTCAGTACCTATCGTAAAAGGAGGTGGAGGAACGAAAAAAATAGGCCATATATCATTAGAATCTATGGAGCCTTATGCAGGAAAAGAAGCTGTTTCACCTTTTTGTTCGTTTACCGATACCCGTTATACTGATCCTGCAACCCAAACACCACAGCAACGTACGATGGCCATTGTACGTATATCTGATACTTCAGGATATTACATTGATATATTCAGATCGGCTAATGCTGTAAGCAATGAATATGTGTATCACAATATTGGAAATACACTTGATTTATTGACTTCAGAAAGAAAAAAAATCGGGACAACAACGACTTCTTTCCCGGTTAGTAAAAAGCCGTTTGATCCGCCTGGATTTCGTATGATACAGGATTACCAAACCTCCGGAGCAACAAATAAAAGCTTAATTGCCTTATTCAGTTTGAAAGAAAATGGTGATAACCGGTATATGCAAGTACTATTCACCGGAGAAGAAAACAGGACATTTTATACCGGCAGAGCTCCTAAATCCGGAACAGCGGACACCCCTTATCGTAATATGTCTACTCCCACACTAATATGTCAGCAGCAGGGGGAGGCATGGAAACGGCCATTTATTGCTTTGTATGAGCCTTTTACCGGCGACAATAACTTTACCGTTGAAACTATTGAAAATCTAAATCGGTTTTCCACTGAAGACTTCACAGCCCTGAAAGTCTTGAATAAAGACGAGAGCAGCCAGGTTATTTTGCAATCTGTGAATAAGAACCAACTCTACAAGGTGAGCAACTCCAAATTTAAGGGCAATTTTGGTGTGGCCGGGCTTGAAAAAAATAAGCTAAAATATCTGTATTTAGGTGCAGGAGAACACATATCATGGCAACAAAACATGATCGGGACAGGACGGCCTGATGGCGCCGCTAATTTGATCATTGAAGGGAATATACTAACGATATCCTGCAATCAGCAAACTACTTTTCGTATTGCCGGAACAGCTAAAACTGTTGTGGCAGAGATTGAAGGCAAAACAACGAATTTGCCTTTTATCAAATCAAGGGATGGAATTTCTTTTAATCTGCCGGCTGTAAGCGGCGCACTGGTTCGAATAAATTAACCTTAGTTCATTAAAAAGTTATTGTATGAAAAAAACAATGTACTGCCTTTTTATTTTTATCTTTTCTATAGCCTCAACTATCCAGGCACAAAATCTGTTAAGCGGCAGGTTTACCAAAGAGGAAATAAGCCGTCTGCTAATCAGCCAATCCAAATGGCAGCCTTTTCCAAAACTGACGGATAGGACGGCATGGGCAAAAGCAGACCAGAAAATGATGAAGGATTATGCAAAAGAGGCTGAGAACTATATTCATTATAGCTGGCCTTCCCTGCCGGCCACTACTTCCCTGTTAATAGTACGAACCGGAAATCGAAGTGAGTACGACCAATTAAGGTTTAAGAAACGGCAGATTTTAGCAACTTTATTGCTTGGAGAGATATATGAAAACAAAGGCCGCTTTATAGACCCTATCATCAATGGTGTTTACTCGATTTGCGAAGAAACTTTTTGGGGGTCGCCGGCGCATCTTCCTAAAGGAAAAGAATACAGTGGATTGATGGATATTACTCAGCCTTTTGTAGAATTATTTGGCGCAGAAACAGCGACTTATTTGGCGTTCGTGGATTATTATTTGGGAGATCGGCTGGATTCGATATCTCCACAAATCAGAAAGCGGATATATTATGAAGTAAATAACAGGATATTTCAACCAGTTATGTCGAAGCCACATGGCTGGATGGCCTCCAATGCCAATGGGCGCCGCCCCAATAACTGGAACCCCTGGATCTGTTCCAATTGGCTGAATACCGCATTACTCCTTGAAAAAGACGATAACAGACGTACAGACATGGTTTACAGGATATTGAATGTTCTCGATCAGTTTTTGAATCCTTACCCTCAGGACGGTGGCTGCGATGAAGGTCCGGGCTATTGGAATGCTGCATCAGCATCACTATTTGATAATATCGCCATGCTCAATGAGGCTACTAATAATTCTTTTCAATATGTTTATGAAGATGAAAAGGTAAAAAATATGGGCCGTTTTATCTATCGTGCCCAGATAAGTGAAAAATATTTTTTAGATTTTGCCGATGCAAGCCCTCAGCCGGGAATGGATGGGGATATGATCTATCGTTTTGGGAAAGCTATAGAAGATACCGATATGATGAAATTTGGAGCTTTTTACCGGCATCCGTCAACGGCCAGGGTAGGCCATATGTTTTTCCGGAACTTTTATTCCTTGTTTTTGCAAAATGAGCTTCAGCAAGCTGCAACAGGCCTTCCTCTCCCACAAAATGTTTGGCTCCCCGATCTGGAGGTAATGATAGCAAGGGACCAGGAAAAAACCACCAGGGGATGGTTTATAGCGGCCAAGGGAGGCAATAATGACGAAAGCCATAATCATAATGATATAGGTAATTATATCGTCTACTACGACGGCTATCCTTTACTGATAGATGTAGGAAGTGGCACATATACCGCCAGAACATTTGGCAGTCACCGCTACGATATATGGTTTAATCAATCCGACTATCACAACGTGCCGGCAATTAATGGCGTAGCACAGGATGCCGGCGCAAATTTTAAAGCATCTCATGTAGCCATCCGTAGTGAAAAAAGTTTCTCACAATTTTCCCTGGATATTGCTTCTTCATATCCGGAAAATGCAGGTGTAACCAGTTGGCAACGTACCGTTCGTTTAAACAGGGGAAAAAGCGTCGCAATCAGTGATAAGTTTTCTTTAAAAAAGGCAGATAGCATTGCGCAGCACATAATGACCTGTTATCCGGCAGAAGTGATTCAACCCGGTGAAATGATTGTTCATTATCAGCCCGAAGGCTCTGCTCCAAAAGATTTTGTAATTAAATACAATCCAAAGCAATTGAAACCAATGGTCGAGAAAATTCAGCTGGAACAGGAAGAAGATAAAGGCATTTTGCAAAAATGGGGCGATAGCATCTATCGAATTACTTTCAAGGTGATTGCTCCCAAAAAGCAGGACAAAATCGATTTTCTGATAACAACAAAATAATAATGCACCAATTTGTTTCAAACTCTAAAAAACCTTGTTATGATTAATTTCAGCAGGAAAATTATTTTTCTTTTTATGTTGTTATTCAGCATAAATTTAAATGCGCAAGTTGCAAAAGATTCCCTCCTTGCAGGCCTTAACAGAACCCATCCGAGATTGATTGCATCGGAAACTGATTTTGACCGTATTGCAAAAGAAAAAGAAACTGATGCTTATGTAAAAGAGGCTTTTCAAAAGATATACATGAATGGTGAGGATATTATTAAAGAGCCGGTAAGCACTTTTGTAATACCGGATGGCTTGCGTTTGCTGGCTACCAGCCGCCGGGTAGTAGAAAGGGTTTCGAGGTTGGCTTTCTTGTACAGGGTCACCAAGGAGGAAAAATTCGCTGACCGCGCATGGCGTGAGCTGCACGCGGCATCTCAGTTTCCGGATTGGAACCCCAAACACTTTTTGGATGTAGGAGAAATGACCTATGCCTTTGCGCTGGGTTATGACTGGCTATTTGATTATTGGAATAGCGATCAAAAAAAAATTATCAAATCTGCAATTATAGAAAAAGGGCTCTCCCGCGCCTTACTTGCTTACAACAAATTGTCGAATAATAATGAAGGTTGGTGGCCAAAGGTGCCACACAACTGGAACCAGGTGTGCAATGGAGGTATTGGAGTAGGGGCGTTGGCAATAGCCGACGAAGAACCAGCTTTGGCCGCCTGTATATTGGAAAATGTACTGCAAAATTTGCCACTCGCTATGAAGCATTTTGCACCCGACGGAGCATGGAACGAAGGTCCGGGCTATTGGAGCTATGCTACGATGTATAATGTAGCAATTATTGCTTCCCTCAAACGCGCCTTAGGAAACGACTTTGGCTTGTCGGATATAGAGGGGTTTTCCAAAACCGGCCTTTTTCCGATTTATAATTCAAGTCCTTTCAATAAATCTTTCAATTATGCCGATGGTGGGGATGGGGCAATTGTTGCACCCCAGCTATTTTGGTTTGCCCGGACGTTCAATCAGCCGGCCGTAGCCCGTTATCTCTATGAATTTAAACCTGCTAATCCTTTTGCTCTTTTGTGGTATGATCCCCAGTTACTACGGGTAGATGGTGATCTACCAACCGGAGCCTATTACCGTGAATCAGAAGTAGTTACACTTCGCAGCAAGTGGCGCGATTCTCTCGCTACTTTTGTCGCCTTCAAGGCAGGCGATAACAAGGCCAATCACAGCCATCTTGATGTTGGTAGTTTTATTTTAGATGCATCAGGAGAGCGGTGGATTTTTGATTTGGGCGCTGAAAATTATAATGTTCCCGCCTACTTTTCGTCCGGTGCTCAGGGCAGGCGCTGGACCTACTATCGTACCCGTGCAGAAGGTCATAATACTTTAGTAATTAATCCGGATAATAAACCGGATCAGAATCCATTGGCTGACACAAAAGTTGTCGATTTCAAATCGCTTCAGGGATCTGCTTTTGCCATCATGGACTTGACCCCCGCCTACGATAAAACGTCTTCTTCTGTGAAACGTGGGATTGCGCTTTCTGAAAAGCATCAATCAGTAATTATCGAAGATGAAATAGAAAATAAACAGCCCGCCGACGTTTACTGGTTTGCTCACACAAGGGCGGACATTCAATTAAATAAAAATGGAAAGACTGCTACCTTAACCCAAAATGGTAAAAAATATTTTGCCACAGTGGTGTCTCCGTCTAATGCCCGGTTTGTCATACAGCAGGCTGTGCCTCTCGGCACATCGCCGAAGCCCCAGGAAAACAATCCGAATAACGGGATTCAAAAATTGACTGTTTACATACCCCAGGCTAATCAGGCGCGTATAGTGGTAGCGTTTCATCCTCAAAAAAATCCGGTTAAAACGGTGTACGAAAAGCCGTTAAATAGCTGGAAATAACCAACCATTTATCAAAATGTAAGACATGAAGAAAAGTATATTTCAACACACAATTTGCATACTGCCCGTAATTGTCAGCTTCTTTTTTACCTCAACTTATGGGCTTCCACAAATTGAGAATGGGAAGAATGTAGCAGGCTTTCAAAAGGAAACAGGACAAAAAAAAACAGATTCTGACCTGGAGATTGTAAGAAAAAGAATTGTAGATGATCTGTTGAAGCCTCCTGTTAAAGAAGAAAAAATAAAAGAACTGGTGGCAACCCTTCAGCCAGATGGAAGCTGGCCCGGTATCGATTATAAGGATACTACCAAGACGGGTTTTCAGCATAGTATCCATTTGGAAAACATGCTGGACCTGGCCAGAGCCTATAAAAAAACCGGCAACAGGTATTATGGCTCTCCTGCGGTAAAAAAAACAGTTTCGTCAGCATTGGATTTTTGGATAGCCCACGATTTTATTTGCGAAAACTGGTGGTGGAATGAAATGGGAACGCCCAATTGGATGATTAACACGCTGCTCCTTTTAGATTCAGACTTGACTGATAAGCAAAGAACAGAAGGAGCACGAATTGCAAGTCGTGCCAGCCTTACCGGTGTGGGCGCAAGGGCCGGCGGAGATTTTGTGCCGATAGCGGGCATGATATGCAAGCAGGGACTTTTCAAAAGAGATCAAAGCATTTTGGAAAATGCAATAAAAGTAATGGCGGATCAAATTGTAATTACTGATCGCCGGGGCATAAATCCGGATATGGGGTTTCATCACCGTCTTGATAATGTTACTTCCATACATACCTATGGTACCAATTATGTAAGCTCTTTTGCTTATTGGGCAGTGAGGTTTGCGGGAACAAGATTTACCTTGCCCGACAGCGCTTTGAAATTGTTGATTGATTACTATCTGGATGGTATTTGCAAAGCAATGGCATATGCTATTTATCCTGATCCCGGAGCTGAAAACCGTGATCTGAGCCGTAAGGGAGCGGTTCATCCAGCAAACACAGAAATACCTCAAAATCTTATTCTGGCATCGGACTACCGGAAAGGTGAGTTGCAAAATATTATACAAATAAGAAAAGGAGCGCGGCAGCCGAATCTGATGTGGAGCCGGTATTTTTGGCATTCTTCCTATTTTGCCCATCAGCGCAAAAATTATTTTGCCTCTGTACGTATGTATTCTTCCCGCCAGAATAACATGGAAGAGCCCTACAATGAAGAGGGATTAAAAATGCATCATCTTGCAGATGGAGCGAACCTTATCAGCCGCACCGGTAAGGAATATGTCAATATATTTCCGGTGTGGGACTGGCAAAAAATTCCCGGAGCAACCATAATGCAGAAACCAGCCTTACCGGCTCCAAAAGAAATAGCTAAAAAAGGCCTGACGGATTTTGTGGGAGCAGTCACCAACAATGAATTTGGAGCAGTTGCTTTTGATTTTAAAAGTGTACATGATCCCCTGTCAGCGCAAAAAGGATGGTTTTTTTTCGATCGCGAATATGTTTGTCTTGGTGCAGGTATCAGTTCTGAAGCCGGCTATCCGGTTTTCACCACTTTAAATCAAAGCTTGCTGAGGAGTGAAGTGGTGGTAAAAATGAAAGCAGGTTTTCAGACCCTTAAGAAAGATGTGCACGCTTTGAATGACGTTTCGTGGGTATTGCAGGACAGTGTTGCTTATCTTTTTCCGAAACCAGCCAAGGTATATGTTTCCAACAGGATGGCTACAGGAACTTGGCAGCAAATTAATCACCAGGCATGGACTGCCAATGAGCCTGTACAGGCAAAAGAGGTGTTTAGCCTGTGGATCGATCATGGGATAAAGCCTCAAAATGCTGGCTATGAATATGTAGTGGTACCAGGTATTAATGCAGCAGGTGTAACCGGTTATATCAAAACGTCAAAAATAGTTGTCCTGTCAAACACTGCGGAAATCCAGGCGGTAAAACACGATGGCTTAAATATAGCCGAAATAATATTTTATAAAGCGGGAACTTTAAAACTACCGGATGGCTTAACGGTTACTGCAGAAAGTCCCTGTATGGTAATGTTGAAGACGAAAGATAAACAGGTAAGTCAGATTGCAGTTTCTGATCCCACACAAAAATTAAAATCCCTGCAGGTTTCTTTAAATATTCCTTTAGAAGCTGCAGGGAATCAATGGAAGTCTGTATGGCATAAAGATGAAAATATCAGTATGCTTACCATTGATCTGCCGCAGAATGGGTTTGCAGGACAAAGTGTAGTTATGGAAATATCAAAATAAAAAAATGAAACAGGCTCCGGCAGGAAAGCCTTTTTATAAGTGATTTGGAAAATGATGTATAACCACAATATCCTTGGTTTTTTAGTGACAACGATTGCATAGAAATACTTGGGTATTATCTGCAATTGTCTGAAGAATATCAGTAAACTTGTAGAATTGGCTATATTAAATTATGATTCATCATGCAAATAAATGAACTGTTCAATCTTTCCGGAAAAACGGCACTTGTAACGGGATGTTCAAGGGGAATTGGCGAAGCAATGGCCATTGCGTTGGCAGAAGCAGGGGCAGATATTATTGGAGTTTCAGGCACACTTCAGGCGGGAAGCGATGTGGAGAAAGAAGTAAAAAAAGCGGGCAAAAATTTTTCTGCATATACTGTTGATCTGGGTAACAGAGATGCATTATACGAGTCTATTGAAAAGATAAATGGAGCTCATCCGGTAATCGATATTCTTATCAATAATGCGGGCACTATTCTGAGAAATCCTGCCGCAGCGCATACAGATGCATATTGGGACAAGGTATTATCCATTAACCTCGACGCAGCGTTTATCCTTGCCCGTGAATTTGGTAAAAAGATGCTGGAAAGGAAGCAGGGGAAAATAATTTTCACTTGCTCGCTGCTTTCATTCCAGGGGGGAATCAACGTTCCGGGATATACTGCCAGCAAAAGCGCTGTGGCGGGTTTGGTAAAAGCGTTGGCCAACGAGTGGGCATCAGGAGGTGTAAATGTAAACGGCATTGCGCCCGGCTATATTGCTACCAAAAATACTGAAGCATTAAGAATGGATACGGCAAGAAATAAATCTATCCTCGACAGAATTCCTGCGGGAAGATGGGGCGAGCCGGAAGATTTCAGAGGGCCGGTCGTTTTCCTGAGTTCTGCAGCTTCTGATTATGTGCACGGCGAAATATTAACGGTAGATGGAGGCTGGATGGGAAGGTAGTTAATGTTTCTTTTCATGGCAGAATGAAACAGGTAAATATTATTCGCGGTTCATAAGTAGTAGTAATTGTAAATAAAAAACAAAAACACAATTAAAATATTAAAGAGATGAAAAAAATGACGCTGCTATTGATGCTGTTTTCTGTGGCTACTTTTTCTGAGGCGCAAACAACTGCTGCAAAAGAACCCATGCGGCAACTGATTAACGAAAATTTCGCTTTTGCAGATAGCCAGTACCGTTATATGATGACCTTGATTCCTGCTGATAAAATGCCGCAATCGTATAATGAAAAGGATAAAAAATTAATAGCACATGATATTAAATGGTGGTGTTCGGGCTTTTATCCTGGCGCGCTCTGGTACATTTATGAGCAAACAGGAAACAATGACATCAGGAAAGAAGCTGAAAGGGCATTAGAAGTCATCAGGCCCAATGAAACTTATACCGGCAACCATGATCTTGGTTTTATGATGTATTGCAGTTTTGGCAATGCTTACAGGCTTACAAAAAAAGAAGCCTATAAGGACATTATTTTCCGTTCTGCTGAATCGTTATCTACGCGTTACAGGCCCTCCATTAAATCTATCCAAAGCTGGAACGGTAATAAATATTTTAAATGCCCGGTGATTATCGACAACATGATGAATCTCGAAATGTTGAATTGGGTGAGCGATAATGGAGGCGATAGAAAGTATAAAGAGATAGCCCTCAATCATTCCAATACTACCATTAAAAATCACTACAGAACTGACTTTAGTTCTTTTCACGTGGTAGACTATGATTTGGAAACCGGAAAGGTGATCCGGAAAGCTACCTGGCAGGGAGCGGCTGATTGCTCTTCCTGGTCGAGAGGACAATCGTGGGGATTGTATGGATATGTGATGATGTATCGTTTTACAAAAGATAAAAAGTACCTGCAGCAGGCGCGTAACATTGCAAAATTTATGCTGCATCATCCTAATTTACCCGAAGACAAAATTCCTTTTTGGGATTTTGATGCGCCACAAATCCCATTTGCAAAAAGAGATGCTTCAGCAGCAGCAATTATGGCTTCAGCATTGCTTGAACTGGGTCAATATTGCAGTGGAAGCGAAAAACAGGAATATGTGTCAAACGCAGAAAAGATGTTGAAATCGTTGTCTGGACCCGACTACCGGGCGAAAGCAGGAGAGAATGGGGGTTTTTTGTTGATGCACAGTACCGGTGCATTGGTTTTAAATTCTGAAATAGATGTGCCGCTTATTTATGCCGACTATTATTTTTTGGAAGCATTAAAAAGGTATAAAGACTGGTATTTGTG
>JBQCFO010000558.1:0-2057 GCA_051959055.1 Ginsengibacter sp.
TCTGACATGGAAAAATATTTTTCAAAAATTGTCTTGAAAAATTATGTGCTCAGAGTTTCTAAGTTTATTAAAAAAAGTAACGGTACTTGTTTTCTTATCAACGGCTATTTTTTTTAAAACCTTCTCACAAAAGGTGAAATTAATTGAATTTGGATGGGACTACCCTGACATTCTTTACCTGAGTAACCAGTTAGATTCAATGCAAAAAACACCGTTTGACGGAATTTGTTTTTCGCTTCAAAGAAAGATCATGGAGGCGTTTGATACCTCATTAAAAAGCGATAGCTATTTTGAATTTAATAAGCTACAAACTCTTAAATGGGGAAAGTACACCAGCAATTTTATTATACTAAGAGGATTTAGTGAAACCGGTGGAAACTGGTTTAACGATAAAGCCTGGGAAAATATATCTAAGAATATAGTTTGTTTATCCAAGATAATGCAAATGAAAAATATTAAAGGGATACTTTTTGATCCTGAATATTATTATGAAAATAAATTGTTTAATCCATGGACATTTTCTGCTGGGCAATACCCCGGAAAAAGCTTTCAACAAGTGCAGAATCAGGTAAAACAGAGAGGAAAACAATTTATTACTTCTTTGCAAAAGCGAAGCAATTCATTTACTTTTATTTCAATATGGATAGCAGGCCTTATTGCGCATGAGAGAAAATATACACCGATATATAAAACACGTCATGCCCTCCTCATATCATTTTTTGAAGGTATACTTGAAGGGAAGAATAAAAATATAACAATAGCAGACGGCAATGAATATGCTTATTGGAATTCAAGACCTTCTCAGTTCTTAGAAGCAAAATCTCTTTTAAGAAATACTATGCTTGAACTATTGCATTCCAAAAAATCAAAAAAAGAAGCCGCAAAAATTCAAATTGCTCAACCCGTTTATTACGATGGACTAATGGGTACAAACACACCTATTGGGAAAGACCTCAAAAGGAATATCAAGTGGAAGTGGCTTACTGAGAATCTAAAATATGCCATAGCATCCAGCGACCGGTATATGTGGTTTTACTCCGAACGCAATAATTGGTGGAACAATACTGTTAATGATACACTTTTGACTATGCTTCGGGAAGCCAGGGCTTCAACTACGGGAAGGATTCTAAAGCCAGAGAATAATTCCACGTTTTCATTTTTAAAAAAAATCAGTTACAACAATATTAACAGCGAAAGTGGATATTTCATAGATACAGCAGAAATAAATAATGAGCCGGCTTTTAACTATGTCTGGAATCAGAAGTCGAAAAAAATCATTCTTAATTTCAGGAAAAAAATACCTTTATCCACATTTATCTATATCAATAATAATCTGCAAAAACAAATAAAGGCATCTGGTTTACATGTTGCGATCAGTATACCAGATTTTTCAAAGGGAAGCCTTATTATTATTAATAAATACCAGGATGGAACAGAATCTTCTGCTATTTATATTTTGAAATGATGATCATTATTGAAACCTGATACGATAAGAGTATTTATTGTTATAATGCTCTCAAAACATAACGGAATTATTTGTTTTGTGTTTAAGATTTTTTTAATCATGATCAATATCGTATTACTTTTAACAGGAGCTATTAATACTTGTAATAAAGGATTTACCTTCTTAAATGATCCTCAAAAAAGGAGATCCGATTATATCAGTACTGTGCGTTATTATCTTGATAGCTATGAGTATCCAATTGTCTTTGTAGAAAATTCAAATGAAGATATTTCTTCCCAGTTTAAAAATGAAATCGAAAATAAACGCCTCGAGGTTCTTTGTTTTGATGGGAATAATTATGATGAAAAGATCGGTAAAGGGCTTGGAGAAATGCGTTGCATTAAATATGGCATTCTCAATTCTTCGTTTATTAACCAAGATCATTTTGTTTTTAAAATAACAGGCCGCTATAAAATTTTGAATCTTAACAAGTTCATTAATTTTTATAAAAACCATCCGAATGCAGAGTTAATAGCGGACCTTACGAATAATTTTAGCCATTCCCAATCCTGCATTTTCGGTTTCAAGCCATTTTTTGCAAAAAGTTTTCTTT
>JBQCFO010000559.1:0-10536 GCA_051959055.1 Ginsengibacter sp.
ACCCGGTGGAACAAATTAAAGCCGAACAATCCAAAAGGCGCAAGGGCGCCAAATCAACTTACCGTGGTGAAGAAGCCATGAGTGGAGTGGACTGCGGTATTGATGCCATTGGGTTTCAGGCGCATGACTGGACAAAGAAAAATATTATTGAAAACCCGAACATTGTTATCAGTGCGCTTGGCAAGATTATCAATGCCACCGGCCGCCTTGGAATCGTCGGAGTATTTGTTGCCAATGACCCTACACCCGTAAGCGAAATGGCAGGTAAGGGTGAAGTTGTGGTGCCATGGGCTGATTTGTTCAAAAAAGATATTGTCATCAAAATGGGACGTGACCATGACCTGCGATACAACCGCCATCTCCGTGATTTAATCATAGCAGGAAAGGCTAAACCTGGTATAATTGTTTCGCATCGTATTGGATTTGACGCCGCGCCAGCCGCCTTTCGAAAGTTCGATGAACGAAAAGATGGCTACGTAAAAATCGTTCTTGACCCGCAAGCTAAAGCCTCATGAAGAACCTCTTTTCTAATCAATTATTCCTAATAACAATTAAAACAATTTAAAATGAAAAACGTAAAATCGAATGTAGCCGACGATGGCCATACCGGCGTAATGGAATCTGATATTGATTCTATGAAAAAACAGTTGGATACTATAGCGGCGGGAAATAAAGAGCTGGAACAAAATCTGGCCAAATTTGATACGCTGGATTTTGTGATTTTTACCCAGCAGGATTGGGTTCGTTTCCACGAAAACCATTCAGATGATGTAGTGGTAACCTGGCCCGACGGACATCAAACCCATGGCCTTGAAAGGCATATTGAAGACATGAAGGGGATGTTTGTATATGCACCAGACACGCGGATAAAAGTGCATCCCATCCGCTTTGGAAACAGCACCGGCGAATGGACCTGCGTTACCAGTTTTATGGAAGGCACCTTTACCAAGCCCATGCCTATCGGTGATGGAAAATTTATTCAGCCCACCGGCAAAGCTTTTAAGCTACCGATGTGTACAATAGGCCATTGGAAAGATGGGTTAATGTTTGAAGAGTCATTATACTGGGATAATCAGACCTACATGAGCCAGATGGGGATTGGTAAATGAATCCAAAAAAAAATTGATTTTGAGCCAAAATGTAGTTTATATAGAATCCCTTTCTTTTTATTATTAAATCAACTTCCTGAAAAAGTCATTTTCTTTTTTTATAATTTTCTTTACAGTAAACTTTTTATTTGCCCAAACAACTACATGGAAAGACGACCCCATGCATTCTAAATTAACCTTCACGGTTGTGCATAGAGGCTTTTCAGATATTTTCGGGTTGTTTCAAAAATTCGACGCGACTATTACAACTTCCAGGCCTGATTTCAGCGATGCCATGTTTACACTTTCAACAGATGTGGCATCTATAAATACCGAAGTTAAAATGCGGGACGACGATTTGAGAAGCCAGCACTTTTTTGAAGTGGCTAAATATCCAACCATGACTTTTAAGTCAACTTCTATTACTAAAACAACAGGTATAAAAGACAGATTTAAAATTTCGGGCGATTTGACCATGCACGGAATTACCAAACAGGTTACTATGAATATGTGGTATCGCGGAACACTCTATGATTCTACTTTCAAAAAATACAAAGCAGGCTTTCAGGTAACAGGAATTATAAACCGTGCTGATTTTAACGTTGGAACGCCAGATCCATTTGATATCAGCACCGATGTAATGATTAAAGCAGACGGCGAATTTTTTGAACAGTAACAGATACAAAAGTGATTTTTTTTAACGATTTGCAATTTGAAAGAATGAAAAAATGAAGCGAGATTAAGGTCCTTTTAAAAAAATAAGCAAGTAAATGAATCAACAACCCTCACACGAACGCGAACCGGTCAGGTTTCTAGTATTTTCCGCTTCATTAAGAAATGATTCGCTGAACGGGCATTTAATAAAAACAGCGATACCGATAATTGAAAAAAACGGTGGCATGGTGGACCATGGCTTCATGAGTGAATTTGATTGCCGGTCATACAACCAGGACATGGAATCGGAAGATGATTTTCCGGATGGGGCAAATGCGCTTCATCATCGCCTGCTGAATTGCGATGCATTTATTATTTCTTCTCCGGAGTATAATGGTTCTATGCCGGGTTTATTGAAAAATACCATCGACTGGGTTTCCCGTTTTCGTCCACAACCCTTCAACCAGCGCCACGCTTTGTTGATGTCGGCTTCTCCATCAATGGCCGGAGGAAACCGTGGACTTTGGTCGCTTCGCATTCCGCTGGAACACCTCGGGGCAAGGGTTTACCCGAATATGTTTTCATTGGCAATGGCCCACCAGGCATTTACAAACGGTACTATCAGAGACACCACATTAGCAAAAAGGTTCGAAGATAATATTGTAGATTTCATGAATCTGGTAGAAGCATCCAAGCATTATCCATGCATGAAAAAAGCCTGGGTCGAGTTTTTGGGCGAGAAGCCAGACCCTGTGACGGAGCGGGTAGAGTGATTAAAAAGATTTAAATTCAAATTTTTGATAACCACATAAAAAGGCAGGTATATAAAAACACGGTAACGAAGTTTGAATCAGCCTGCAAAACATATATATGAAGAAAATAGGATTTTTATCTTTTGGACATTGGGCCAATCATCCCTCGTACAGAGCCAGGTCGGCAAGTGATACCTTACTCCAGTCTATTGATTTAGCTGTTGCCGCGGAAGAGATCGGTGTAGATGGCGCGTATTTCCGTGTGCACCATTTTGCATCGCAACTGGCATCGCCGTTCCCTTTACTATCTGCCATTGGCGCTAAAACGAGCAAGATAGAAATTGGAACAGGCGTAATTGATATGCGTTATGAAAACCCTTTGTATATGGTGGAAGATGCCGGTGCTGCTGATTTGATTGCCGGTGGACGCTTACAATTAGGCATCAGCAGAGGTTCACCGGAACAGGTAATTGATGGTTGGCGTTATTTCGGCTATGAGCCAAAAGCTGGCGAGGATGATGTAGCAATGGGCCGCCGGAAAGCCCTGGAGTTCCTGGATCAACTGAAAGGTGTTGGCTTTGCACAGCCCAGTCCTAATCCGATGTTTCCAAATCCGCCGGGGCTATTGCGCCTCGAACCGTATTCAGAAGGGCTGCGCGATCGCATCTGGTGGGGAGCCGGATCTAATTCCACAGCCGTTTGGGCGGCTGAAATTGGCATGAATCTGCAAAGTTCTACCCTGAAAGAAGATGAAAGCGGAAAACCTTTTCATGTACAACAAGCTGAGCAAATCAGGTTGTTCAAGGAAGCATGGAAAAAAGCTGGCCACCAGCGTGAGCCGAGGGTTTCAGTAAGCCGCTCCATTTTTGCCCTGGTAAATGATATGGACCGTTATTATTTCGGACAAGAAGCAGAACGAAGCGATCATATTGGTTTTATAGAAAAAAATAAGCGGGCCATTTTCGGAAGAAGTTATGCCGCTGAACCTGATCAACTGATAAAGGAACTTACAAAAGATGAGGCCATTCAAGAAGCTGATACACTTCTTTTAACGATACCCAATACGCTGGGCGTTGATTATAATGTACATGTGCTGTCAGCGATCCTTGAGCACGTGGCTCCTGAATTAGGCTGGCGTTGAGAATGACAATGCGGAGGAATTCGGGGTGTTTACCGATGATAAACGCAGATAGCGAGTTTTTTTAAAAAATAAAATAACCCAGAAGTTATTTGTGCACAGCGTTACTTAAACCCTTCTTTAATCAGGTTCAGAAAATAAAACGTATTAATCAATAATTAAAAAAAACATTATGAAATCGTTAGAAAACAAAGTAGCCATCATTACCGGGGCAGGCTCTGGTATTGGAAAAGCCATCTCATTGCTTTATGCAAAGGAAGGTGCAAAAGTTGTGGTATCGGATATTGATGAAAAAGGTGGTAATGAAACCGTATCTGAAATAAAATCAAATGGCGGAGAAGCGGCTTTTTTGAAAGCGGATACTTCCAAAGCTGAGGATAATAAAAACCTGGTGGAGCAGGCTGCAAAACAATTTGGCGGTTTACACCTTGCCGTAAACAATGCCGGAATTGGCGGTCCAATAAGTCCCGTTGGCGAATACCCGGTTGATGGATGGGATAAAGTGATTGCTATCAATTTGTCCGGTGTTTTTTATGGCATGCGTTACCAGATTCCCGCCATGCTGAAATCCGGCGGTGGAAGCATTGTTAATATGGCTTCAATTTTAGGGAAAGTGGGCGCCAAAGGTTCTGCTGCTTATGTGGCGGCAAAGCATGGGGTGATTGGTCTTACAGAAGCAGCGGCATTAGAATATGCAGAACAGAATATCCGCGTCAATTCCATCGGGCCGGGATACATTCTTACACCATTGCTTACCAAATCTTTAAGCGATGAGGCAATGAAAGCCTTGGTAGGACTGCATCCTATGGGAAGGTTGGGAAAATCAGAAGAAGTGGCGGAGCTCGCTTTGTGGCTTAATTCTGATAAGGCATCTTTTGTTACAGGCGCTTATTATAATGTGGACGGTGGATATTTGGCGCAATAAATTTGGAGTAAATAAAGCACCTATCATGGGCACAGAAAAAACAGAATTTGTTGCTATCAACAAAAATTAAAAATCATGGTAAAAGTTACCGCCAATAATGGCAAAGAAAATTATCTGGTAGAAATAAAATCGGCTGTGGGAAATATCCTGATCGCAGATGAACCAAAAGAGAAAGGCGGCCAGGACAAAGGTTTTTCGCCAAAAGAATTGCTGGCTTCTGCTTTGGCTGCCTGTACCAGCGCCACAGTGCGTATATTCTGTAATCGTAAAGAATGGAATGTAAAAAACGTAAATGTGCAAATTGAATTGATTGAAGAGGACGGCAAAACTATTTTTAACAGGAAACTTCAATTGGAAGGCAATCTTGATGAAGCCCAGCGCCATATCCTGTTGAATGTAGCCAATGCATGTCCTGTTCATAAAATACTGACACATTCCATAACAGTTGAAACTGCGTTGGTTTAATAAGATTAAAAATTGGCTTTAATTGTTTGCTGTCAATTTTTTCATGAGGATTTGAAAATTGTGATAAGAGATAAACTTTGTCAAACGGTCATTGGAATGTTTGAGACATTTCACAAAGAAAGATTGAGGAAACTGTGGCTTCAATTCAAAAATTATAAATAGTTAATTGATGCTAATGATTGCCGGTGCAATTATATTTCAGCAAAGCCTTTAGTGTATTTGGCGTTAAATATTAAAAGCCCAGAGAATGCAAAACTCCCTTTAACTTTATACACACAAATTTGAATTAAAAAATAATTCGAACATAAAGCAACCTATTTTGTAATAATTCCGATTGGTGAACTGAAATCAAATGGATTTGTTATCTGTAAAAGAATTAAATGAACATATCAGAGGCTGTGCTCTGAACCGCAGGGAGAGTCAAAAAAAAATATATAACTCTTTCTACAGCTATGGCATGGCCATATGCGACCGGTACACAAAACGAAAAGAAGACGCCATTGAAATTTTTAATGACAGTTTTTTGAAAATCTTTAAAGAAATTCATCGCTATACTCCCTCCTATTCGGATGAAATCAATTCTTTTAAAGGATGGATCCGGAAGATCCTGATTTACACAGCAATTGATCATGGGAGAAAAAATAATAAGCATTATTTTACCAGCAACATTGAAACTTCTGTTGTGTATTTTTCTCAGCAGGAAGAGAATGCCTTCGATAGAATTTCTTATGATGAAATTATCCGGGCTATCCAGCAATTGACTCCCGCTTACAGAACGGTTTTGAATATGTTTATTATCGATGGATTCAGTCATGAAGAAATCTCAGAACAATTACAAATTTCAATTGGAACTTCTAAATCAAATCTTTTTAAGGCGAGGCAACAATTGCAAAAAGTATTAAAAAACGAAAATAAAATTCTAATAGCGAAAAATGTTGGATGAAGAAAACGATAAAAGGATTAAAGAGGCTGCCGATCACTACCACCCTGAGTATGACGACACAGCGTGGCAAAAAATGGATCAGTTGCTGAATGAACATCTTCCCCCAGAAAAGGAAAGAAAAAGATTTCTTTTCCTGCTTCCATTGGTTTTGTTCATTGGCTGCCTTTTGCTTTTGATTGGTATCTATCATTCGAAAAATAATAAAACCGGATCATCTCAAAATGATTTAATTAAAAACAAAACCGAAAAACCAATTGTAACGAACGCACGGAAAAATTCTGAAATAATTGCAACGCCAACCTTTATAGAAAATAAAAAAAATGCAGCAATTACAAATGAAAAGAAAGGGATTGAAAAAAATAACACGACACCGGTTCAGGAAAAATCAGTAACTGGCTCACCTGTTTCTTCTTCCGTAAACGACAAAAATGAAAATACAATTGCTGATGATTCACCAAATAAACAAAATGATCAAATAAACCAGCATTCAGTTGAAAAAACAAATAACTCACCGGGAATAAATCATGAGGAAAATTCAGTTTCTAATAATTCAATTCACGAAAATAAGAGTAATGTTCTGACTTCCGATGTAAAGAAGAATAATGCTGATAAAGAAAAATCAACACCTCAAAAAGAAAATTTTGAACAAAACAATCTTGTAAAAACTGAAAAAGTAGCATCGCAAAATCCAAGTAAAAAAACAAATAAAACAACTGGCCATTTTGCCCGTAATTTTGGAATAAGTCTTTCTGCAGGCCCTGATATCAGTGCCGTTCATGCAAATAAAATTGGCAAAGTTACCCTTGCTTATGGTGCAGGATTTAGTTATGCTATCTCTAAAAAACTGAACCTGCGCACCGGATTTTATTTATCAAAAAAGATTTATTCTGTTGATGGAGATGATTATAAGATTCCAACAGGAAGCCTTGGCAATTATGAATACCTTGAAAATGTTGATGCCAACTGTAAAGTTTACGAAATACCTGTCAGGATAGATTACAGTTTTAGGAAAACAAAAAATCATAACTGGTTTATTTCCGGTGGTCTTTCATCCTATCTGATGAAAAGAGAAACTTATGATTATTATTATAAAACACCTGCCGGCGAAATGTATAATAAGGATTGGAGTATAAGCAATAAGAACAAACACTTTTTTTCGGTGCTGGATGTTTCAGGTGGCTATCAATATTCTTTAAACAAGCAATTTTCAATAATTGCCGAACCTTATATAAATGTCCCATTGACGGGCATTGGTGCGGGGAAAGTGAAATTAAACAGCGGGGGAATTTTATTTACCATAAAGGCAAAACCTTTTCTGAAAGATTAAAGTTCTTTAAAACATTGCAGTTGGTTACTTTCACTTTGCAGACGACCTTGCCTTCTATCGCTTTCACACAACCCTGGATTACACTCATTCATAATATCACTTTGCTGCTTCTTTTATCGTGTAATTTTTATGAACCTTCTTACAAAAAATTGTCCCATTTAAAAAAAATCAGACTGTTTAAATAGCAACCAACAAGCAACTTTCTACGTTTAGAAATTCAGGATTTAAGGTTTACAGAAACTTAGATTTAAAATAAAATCTTTCAGAAGTTGTTACAAAAAAAATATTTTGATAAGATTCAACTGGCGCTCAAAAGTGTCGACCTCAAACTTGTACTCTTCCTGATACTCTTTTTAAATGTAAAGCTAATTGTAAAAGTCGCGGCAATTGTATTAATTTATTTATTGCAATTCAATTTTAAATTCGGCTTTCATTCGCGCAATCCGAGGCTTCCGTTATTCTATGTAATCGCCATTGCCATTGCAATATTTAACTGGTTCCTGTTATCAGGATTTAAATATATAAATTACAGTACCGCATTTTTTACAGGCCTTTTTTTTTGGACACTTTGCATCCTTGCTATTCATCAAATAAAATTATTTGTTGAACAAAATCCTGTTGGTGTTATTCATAAAACTATTATTGTTTTTTTTATGATTAATGCTATTTTTTCTCTGGCTGTTTTCATCCTGATCATTATAAAAACCGGTGCCATTAATCCTTATCTATACCAGGGCGAATATCAAAAATACTTTATCGGAACCGGCGATTATATCAGGGGAATTTCTTTTGATACATCTACGACCAATGCGGTATTGAATGCATTTGGAGTGATTTATTTTCTTTCAAAAAAGAATATAAAAATGATGATGCTTTGCATGATCATTTTATTAATGACAGGAAGTAACATTACCAATTTCCTTTTGTGTGCAGTACTGCTTTTTATGTTTATTTTTCGGACAGACAAAGATCAGAAAAGCCTGGTATTTCTTTGTTTACTGTTGCTGGTAATTTTTCTTGCAAAAGTTTCTCCTCAAAATAACAGTTATGTATCCAATTATCTTGCAAGCATTTTTAATCCTACAGAAGAAAAAAAAGTTAATGAAGTTCCTTTACCAATAAGACTGCAGCCGGATAGCGCTTTAACTGAGAAAGAACGAAATGAAAAAATTGCTACGCTTTATCTTGATAGTCTTTATCGTTTACAACAGGAAAGGCAAAATAAAATGAATGTTCATCCGGTTTCTTTCATTGAAAAAATTGCCATTCCTACTGCAGATATTAACACAGCTCCATATCAACATAAATCAATTCTTACTCCCGTTGAAGAAAAGATGAAAGAATTCATCCGGGAACACTCCGGTAAATTGACTCTATCAACTGATCCCGGTTTCGATTTAAAACTTCCCGGTAAAATTATTGCTTATAAACAAACATTTGATTTCTTTAAAAAACATCCTTTTAAAATTATTACTGGAACAGGTATTGGAAATTTCAGTTCAAAAGTTGCTTTTAAAACAACTGCTTTGAATATAGCCGGTCAGTATCCTCAAAATTATATTTATATCAATGATGATTTTCTTAAAAATCATCTCGACTTATATCTTTATTATTTTACAAAATCAGACGGCTTTCATTCAATCGCAAATAATCCAAACTCCGTGTACGACCAGCTTTTAAGCGAATATGGATTGGTCGGCCTGATTGCCTTTTTTGTTTTTTATGCAGGATTTTTTTTAAAGAATTTTAAAAAACTTACTTATGCAATTCCATTAATCCTCTTTTTATCAGGAATTTTTTTTGTTGATTATTGGTTTGAACAATTATCAATCGTAGTATTTTTTGAATTGCTCTTATTTCTAAATATTAAAGAGGAAGTTGAAAAATGACAAAAGAAAAAACAGCAAAAGTCACCGTATTGATGCCTGCCTACAATGCAGGAAAATATATCGCAGAAGCCATACAATCGGTATTGCAACAAAGTTTCAAAGATTTTCAATTGCTCATTATCAATGATGGTTCCACTGATAATACCGAAGCAATAATTCGCTCATTTAAGGATCAAAGAATCCGGTTGATCAATCAATCTCATAAAGGAATTGCAACTACATTAAATAAAGGTTTATCAAAAGCAGGTACAGAATACGTTGCCCGCTTTGATGCCGATGATGTTTGTTTTCCTGAAAGATTAATGCAACAGGTTTTGTTTTTAGATAATCATGTAGATTATATAGTTGTAGGCTCGGAGGCAGAATATATTTCTGAAAATGGAGAACATCTTTTCAATTTTAAATCTATCGGTCATACTCACGAGCGGATCATTCAAAAAATTTATTCCTGTTGCCCTTTCATTCATTCATCAGTTATGTACAGAAAGGAAGCTGTGATAAAAGCGGGAGGTTATTCGGTTCATGCTCACAATTTTGAAGATTATTTACTTTGGATACAATTATTAAAAAGCGGAAGATTTTATAATCTCCCGCAACAATTAATCAGGGTGCGTTTTAATCCGGCGTCTGTGACCATCGACGAAAGATGGCGCGGCCGGATTTTTAGAAAGCTGAAACATGAGATAATCAGTAAAGGAAGCATTACAGAAAAGGAAGGATCGCATTTATATAACATTATTAAAAGCCAGGATTTTCGAAATATCAAAGAAGGATCTTATTATGCTTTATGCGGAAAAAAAATATTGCTGGATAATCATCAGGCAAAAAAAGCAAGGCCGCTTTTTTCAAAAGCAATCATGCGCTATCCCTACCGTTTGGATAATTATGGGCTTTATCTTCTGAGCTTTTTTCCAGATTTTTTTATCACCTGGCTGAATCGAAAAAAGGCTGACAAAATTTTGCAATCATGAAAGTAGCTATGATATCACGGTCGTCATTGTTTACTTCCAAAGGTGGCGACACGATCCAGATGCAGCAAACAGCGCGGCATTTGAGAGAAATGAATCTTGAGGTTGACATCAGGCTGACGAAAGAAAAAATAAGTTATGAAAAATATGATTTACTGCATTTTTTTAACCTGACAAGACCGGCTGATATTTTGACACATATTCAAAAATCAAAAACACCATTTGTTGTAACACCTTTATTGATTGACTATTCCGAATTTGATCAATATCACCGCAAAGGGCTTTCGGGAAAAATATTTCATCATTTATCTGCGGGGCAAATTGAATATTTTAAAATGGCTGGACGTGTTGTAAAGAGGCAGGAAACCCTGAGCTTTTCCTATTTCA